>NZ_JBHZCN010000012.1:0-113321 GCF_042755465.1 Kitasatospora sp. NPDC059160
GGGGGGCCCCGGCCCGTCCGGCGGCCGCCGCCCCGCCGGCGGCGGCTCCCGCCCCGGCGCCTGCCGCGGTGCAGGCCCCGCCGCAGGCGCAGGCCCCGGTCCAGGCGCCGCCCCGGCCGCAGGTGCAGGCTCCCGCGCCGGTGCAGGCCCCGCCGCCGGTGGCGGCGCCCCCGGCCCGCCCGGTGCAGTCGGTGCGGCCGGAGGACGACATCCCGGAGGAGGACGACCCGGACCTCAACGAGGAGACGTTCTCCGGCCAGGACCTGATCATCCGCGAGCTGGGGGCCACGGTGCTGGAGGAGATCCACCACCGCGGCAACTGAGCGCTCCCCGGGAGCGGGGCCACGGCATCCGCCCCGGGCCCGTAGGCTCGACCGTGACGTACGACGAACCGTGTGACAGCAAGGAGTGAGCCGTGTTCCCCGGTGGTGGTCAGCCCAACATGCAGCAGCTGCTCAAGCAGGCGCAGAAGATGCAGGAGGAGCTCGCGAAGGCCCAGCAGGAGCTGGCCGAGGCGAAGGTGAACGGTACGGCGGGCGGCGGCCTGGTCGAGGCCACGGTGACGGGTTCGGGCGAGCTGGTGGCGCTGACCATCGCCCCGGCGGCCGTGGACCCGGAGGACACCGAGACCCTGGCCGACCTGGTCCTGGCGGCCGTGCGGGACGCCAACCAGGCGGCCCAGAAGATGCAGGCCGAGCGGATGGGCCCGCTGACCCAGGGCCTGGGCGGCGGCGGCATCCCCGGCCTGCCGTTCTAGGGAAACCCCGGCCGGGGACCCCGCCGCGGGGGTCGACGGTCTGGAGTTCAGACGGCGGACCCATGTGATTTCTGTGGGCGTCGGGCGTCGGGCGGTGTGTCCGGCGCCCGATTCGTTGGATGATGGCACCGGGGCACCTCCGACCAGGAGCACCACCGGACCATCCGAGGGAAGGCGCGACGTTGTACGAGGGCGTGGTTCAGGACCTGATCGACGAACTGGGCAGGCTGCCCGGCGTCGGGCCCAAGAGCGCCCAGCGGATCGCCTTCCACGTGCTGCAGTCCGACCCGGTCGACGTGCGCCGTCTCGCGCACGCGCTGCTGGAGGTCAAGGACAAGGTCCGGTTCTGCGCGGTCTGCGGCAACGTCGCGGAGGCCGAGCGGTGCCGGGTCTGCCTGGACCCGCGGCGCGACCTCGGCGTCATCTGCGTGGTCGAGGAGCCCAAGGACGTCGTCGCCATCGAGCGCACCCGTGAGTTCCGCGGCCGCTACCACGTGCTGGGCGGCGCGATCAGCCCCATCGAGGGCGTCGGCCCGGACGACCTGCGCATCCGCGAGCTGCTCGCGCGCCTCGCGGACGGCACGGTCGCCGAGCTGATCCTGGCCACCGACCCCAACCTGGAGGGGGAGGCGACCGCCACCTATCTGGCCCGGCTGTGCAAGCCGATGGGCCTGAAGGTGACCCGGCTGGCGAGCGGACTGCCCGTCGGCGGGGACCTGGAGTACGCGGACGAGGTCACCCTCGGTCGCGCCTTCGAAGGGAGACGACTGCTCGATGTCTGACCGGACGATCAACCAGCAGCCCCACGGCTCCCCGCAGCCGGAGGCCGGGGCGACCGCCCCGCACACCCACGGCCACGGCTCCGAGCCGGACGACTTCGCCGTGCAGATCGCCGACTCGGTGGAGAGCTTCGTGCTCGCCGTCACCGAGGTCGCCAAGGGCGACGAACCGGGCAGCGCGGTCTCGCTGCTGCTCCTGGAGGTCTCGCAGCTGCTGCTGGCCGGCGGCCGGCTGGGCGCGATCGAGGACGTCGTCCCCGAGGACCGCTTCGAGCCCGACGCCGGGCCGGAGCCGGACGGCGAGCAGCTGCGCGAGCGCCTCGCCGTGCTGCTCGCGCCGATCGACGTCTACCACGAGGTCTTCGACCCGTACGGTCCGCCGGAGAAGCCGAACGCCTTCCGGATCTCGGACGACCTGGCCGGCGTGGTCAGCGAGCTCCAGCACGGCCTGACCCACTACCGCGAGGGCCGGGTCAGCGAGGCGCTGTGGTGGTGGCAGTTCTCGTACCTCTCCAACTGGGGCACGACCTGCACGGCGGTGCTGCGGGCGCTGCAGTCGCTGATCGCCCACGTCCGGCTGGACAGTCCGATCGGTGCGGCGCCGGACGGCGCGGACACCGACGACGACGGGCTGACCGACGAGCAGTTGGAGCAGCAGGCGGGCGACCTGATGGAGGCCGAGCTCGGCCTCGGCCGGTAGGCGGCAGGTAGCCGGCCCTCGGCCGCAACCGAGGGCCGCAACCGAGGGCCGCAACCGAGGGCCGCAACCCAGGGCCGCACCGAGGGCAGCAACCGAAGGCCGCAACCGAAGGCCGCCGCCGGGGATCGCGGCGGCCGTCGGCGATTGTGACGAATGCCTCAGCAATCCCCCCGGAAAAGAAATCCGGCCGGGGTACCCGGTATTCGTCCGGGAATTCTTCGGAACGGCGCCCGGTGTCCCGCAGACCTGCCGGTGGCACCGCCCGAACCGCCGCCCACGTGCTGAAACGGCCGTCTCATCATATGGAAAGCGCCGGTCAGGGCACCCCTGCTCGGTAGACTGGCGCGGACCGCACCCCCCTTTCCCCCGGGGGGTACGGGGGCCTGGAGCCCCCGGAAAACGACACTAGTCGAGGAGCGCACGTGGGCCTTGTCGTGCAGAAGTACGGCGGCTCATCCGTTGCGGATGCCGAAGGCATCAAGCGCGTTGCCCGCCGAATCGTTGACGCCAAGAAGGCCGGCCATGAGGTCGTCGTCGTGGTGTCCGCGATGGGCGACACGACGGACGAGCTCATCGAACTCGCGGAGCAGGTGTCACCGCTTCCTGCCGGCCGTGAGTTCGACATGCTGCTGACCGCTGGAGAGCGCATCTCCATGGCGCTGCTGGCCATGGCGATCAAATCCCTGGGGCACGAGGCCCAGTCCTTCACGGGGAGCCAGGCCGGTGTCATCACGGACTCCGTCCACAACAAGGCACGCATCATCGACGTGACGCCGGGTCGCATCCGCACCGCCCTGGACCAGGGCAACATCGCGATCGTGGCCGGCTTCCAGGGCGTGTCCCAGAGCAGCAAGGACATCACCACGCTGGGCCGCGGCGGCTCGGACACCACCGCCGTCGCGCTGGCCGCCGCGCTCAAGGCCGAGGTCTGCGAGATCTACACCGACGTGGACGGCGTGTTCACCGCCGACCCGCGCGTGGTGAAGAAGGCGCGCAAGATCGACTGGATCGCGTACGAGGACATGCTGGAGCTGGCCTCGTCCGGCTCCAAGGTCCTGCTCGACCGCTGTGTCGAGTACGCGCGGCGCTACAACATCCCGATTCACGTACGCTCGTCCTTCTCGGGTCTTCCCGGGACGATCGTCAGCAACGACAACCCGAACAAGCCCGAAGGGGGCGAGATGGAGCAGGCCATCATCTCCGGGGTCGCCCACGACACCTCCGAAGCCAAGGTCACCGTCGTCGGCGTGCCCGACAAGCCGGGCGAGGCGGCGCGCATCTTCCGCGCCATCGCCGACGCCGAGGTCAACATCGACATGGTGGTGCAGAACGTCTCCGCCGCGTCGACCGGTCTGACCGACATCTCCTTCACCCTCCCGAAGACCGAGGGCCAGAAGGCCATCGACGCGCTCGGCCGGGTCAAGGAGGGCATCGGTTACGAGTCGCTGCGCTACGACGACGCGATCGGCAAGATCTCGCTGGTCGGCGCCGGCATGCGCTCCAACCCGGGCGTCACCGCGACCTTCTTCGAGGCGCTCTCGGCCGCGGGCGTGAACATCGAGCTGATCTCCACCTCGGAGATCCGCATCTCGGTGGTCACCCGCGCCGACGACGTGCCGGAGGCGGTCCGCGCCGTGCACAGCGCCTTCGGCCTGGACAGCGAGAGCGACGAGGCCGTCGTCTACGGCGGCACCGGTCGATGACCCGGGAGCCGGGCGGGGGCACCGGGCGGTGACCCGGCGTCCCAACCTCGCCGTGGTCGGCGCCACCGGCGCGGTCGGCGAGGTGCTGCTCGGCCTGCTCTCGCTCCGTCAGGACGTCTGGGGCGAGGTCCGACTCGTCGCCTCCCCGCGCTCGGCCGGCCGTACGCCGGTCGTGCGCGGGGCGGCGGTCCCGGTGGTGCCGCTGACCGAGGAGGCCTTCGCCGGGATCGACGTCGCCGTGTTCGCCGTCCCCGACGAGGTCTCCGCCCAGTGGGCGCCGATCGCGGCGGCCAAGGGCGTCGTGGTGGTCGACGACTCGGCCGCCTTCCGCACCGTCGGGGACGTACCGCTGGTCGTCCCCGAGGTGAACGCGGCCGCGCTGCGGATCCGTCCGCGCGGGATCGTGGCCAGTCCGGCCGGCCCCACGCTGGCGCTGGTCACGGCGGTCGGCGCGCTGCACGCCGAGTACGGGCTGGAGCAGCTGGTGGTGGCCACCTACCAGGCCGCCAGCGGCGAGGGCCGGGCCGGCACCGCGGCGCTGCGCGAGCAGACCGCCCTGGTGGCCGGCACCGAGGTCGGCCGGCAGACCGGCGACCTGCGCGCGGTGATCGCCGACGAGGGGCCGTTCGCCGCCCCGCTCGCCCTGAACGCGGTGCCCTGGACCGGCGGCCTCCAGGACGGCGGCTGGTCCGCCCAGGAGCTGGGTCTGCGCGACGAGGCCCGCAAGGTCCTCGGCCTGCCCGCCCTCAAGGTCTCCGCGACCTGCGTGCGGATCCCGGTGGTGCGCACCCACGCGCTGGCCGTGCACGCCCGCTTCGAACGCGAGGTCAGCCAGGAGCACGCCCAGGACATCCTGCGCGAGACGCCCGGCGTGGTCCTCTACGACGACCCGGCGGCCGGGGAGTTCCCGACCCCGAACGACGCGGTCGGCACCGACCCGGTCTGGGTCGGGCGGGTGCGCCGGGCGCTGGACGAGCCGGACGCGCTCGACCTCTTCCTGTGCGGCGACAACCTGCGCAAGGGGGCCGCGCTCAACCTGGTGCAGATCGCCGAGCTGGTGGCCGCCGAGCTCGCGCTCCGGGCGGACTGAGGGCGGTCGCCGAGTCGGCGCTCCAGGCGGGGCGAGGGCGGCCCGAACTGACGGTGGGGAGGCTCAGGACCCGTCATCGGCCCGGTTCTGAGGGCCCCTTGTGCCCGAGGACGTCCGGACCTGTGTCCGCTCCTCGACACAATCTGTCCGGAATCCCGTGGGAATCCCCTGGAGGCCGCTTCCGCCGATGCGGAAGAATGGCCCCCGGGCTGGGCAACCATGACAGGGGATCGAGTGTCCAACGGGCGTGGCGAACGTGATGGTGGGGGCAAGGGCGGGCATCGGGGCGAGAGCCGTGGTGGCCTTTCCGGCGCGTTCCCCGTGGTCTTCGAGTAGGCCGGAAGACGACCAGATGACGGCGGCCGCACCCGGTGCGGCGGACTCCGGCGCGGGTACCGACGCGGGTACCAGCGAGGACCTGCTCACCGAGACCTACCAGGCGCACTACCGCTCGCTGCTGCGCCTCGCCGCGCTGCTCCTGGACGACCTCTCCACCTGTGAGGACGTCGTGCAGGAGGCCTTCATCCGGGTGCACGCCGCCCGGCGCAGGGTGCGCGAGCCCGAGAAGACCCTGGCCTACCTGCGGCAGACGGTGGTCAACCTGTCGCGCTCCACGCTGCGACGGCGGATCCTCGGCCTGCGACTGCTGCCCAAGCCGATGCCTGACATGGCCAGTGCAGAAGAAGGTGCCTACGATGCCTTGGAGCGCGACCAGCTGAAGGCCGCGTTGAAGGGTCTGCAACGCCGTCAGCGGGAGGTTCTGGTGCTGCGTTACTTCGTGGACATGACGGAGGCGCAGGTGGCCGAGACCCTGGGCATCTCGCTCGGTTCGGTGAAGGCGTACGGCTCACGCGGACTCGCCGCCCTCCGGACCCAGATGGAGGCCGGACATGGCTGACGGCGCCCGCCAGCGGCCAGGGGACGACCACCTCCCGGACTTCTCCGCCGAGGAACGGGCGCTGCGCGAGCTCATGCACCACGCGGTGGACCGGATCCAGCCCGGAGTCGGCGCCCTGCCGCGGATCCGCCAGGCCGTACCCCGGCGGCGGGCCGCCCGGCGCGGGGCCTGGACGGGCGCGGCGGCACTGGCCCTGGCGGTCGCGATCGCGCTGCCCGTCCTGCACGAGGGCGACCACCTCGGACTGTCCGGCGGGCCCGGCTCGGCGAACGCCGGCGGCGCGACCCTCGCCGCCCCCACCGGCAGCGCGATCGGCGGCAGCGCCACCGGCGGGGGTGTACGCCCCGGCCCCGGCGGCGCGGGCAGCACCTCCCCGACCGGCACCGGCAGCGCCTCGCCGAGCCCCGGCGCGGACGCCACCCGCCCCGGCCCCGCCACCCCCACCGGGGCCCCCGGCACCGGGGACGGCGGGATCGTCCCGCTCTGCACCCGGGCCGACCTCGGCCAGGGCACCGCCCAGGTCGGCCCCGCGGACACCCAGGGCCGGATCTACGGCTCCTTCACGGTGTACAACGTCTCCGGCCGCAGCTGCCGCCTCGGCGGGCCGGGCGCGGTGGCCGTCACCGACGTCAGCGGCACCGACCGCAACCGGGTCCGCTCCGCCGACCACACCCCCGGCGACCCGGCCGGCAACCTGCCCGCGATGGACGCCGAACCGCCGCTGCTCGCCCCGCAGGCCGGGTACAAGGTGCCGTTCGCCTGGATCCCGGACCAGGGCTGCGGCTCCTCCGGCGGCGCCACCACCGCACCGACCTCCGGCACCAACCAGGCCTCCCTGACCACTCAGGGCCCCGCCGGCTCCTCCGGCGCGGCCCCGAACTCCGGCACCGGCGCCTCGGCGGCGCCGAGCTCCAACCCGCAGGCCAGCCCCTCGCCCACCTCCGGGCCCACCGCGGCGCCGAGCCCCACCGCCACCCCGAGCGGCAACCCGACCGGCGCCCCGCCCACCGCGACCATCGCCCACACCCCGGCCCCCGGCAGCCCGGCGGTCGCCACGGCCTCGCTGCCGGTCGGGTGCGGGGGGACGCTCTACCGGGGCGGGGTCCAGCCGTCCGGCGGGTCGGCGGCCCGGCCCTCGGGGACGCCCGCGGCGGGCTGATCCGGGGGCGGCGGCGTCGGCGGTGGAGGATCCGGGCTCGGCGCGGGCGGCGGCGGTGCAGGACCCGGGGGCGGCGCGGTCGTCGGTGGTGGAGGACCCGGGCTCGGCGCGGGCGTCGTCGGCGCGGCGTTCTGCGGCCGATCCGGTGGGCGGAGGCGGACCCTGTGGTCCGGCGCGGTGTGAGGAGTGGTTACCGTGGGGGGTGTGTACCGGTTCCTCCTGACTCCGCGCTGGCTGGGCGGCACCGCCCTGGCCGTGGCGGCCGTGGCGGTCTGCGTCTGGCTGGGCTCCTGGCAGCTCGGCCGGTTCGAGGACCGCGTCTCCACTCACCAGGAGACCAAGCAGTCGCTCGCCGCTTCGGGTGAAGCCCGTCCGATCGACGCGCTGCTCGGCCCGGCCACCCCGCAGGTGACCACGGAGACCGTCGGCAAGTCCGTCACGGCCTCCGGGGAGTACGACACCGAGCACCAACTCCTCGTCCCCAACCGGGTGTTGGACGGCAAGCAGGGCTACTACGTGCTGACCCCGCTGCGCACCGCCGACGGACACGCCGTCGCCGTGGTGCGGGGCTGGGCGCCCGGCGACCCGCCCGCCGACCCGTCCGGCGCCGCCCACGCGGTCGGGCCGGCCCCCACCGGGCCGGTGACGGTGACCGGGCGGCTCCAGGCCAACGAGTCGGTCGGCAGCAACGGCGCGGTCGCGGGCGGCCTGCCCACCGGGCAGCTCGGCATGATCAACCGGGCCTCGCTGCTGAACGTGCTGGAGTACGACGGCTGGTACGACGGCTGGGTCTCCGCCGACCAGGTGCCCGCCGGGCTGACCGCCGTACCGACCGTCCAGCCGCAGGGCGGGGACGGGCTCACCCTGCGGGCCTTCCAGAACCTGGGCTACACGCTGGAGTGGTTCGTCTTCGGCGGGTTCGTGGTCTTCATGTGGTTCCGCCTGGTGCGCCGGGAGGCGGAGGCGGAGCAGGACCGGGCCCTCGGGCTGGACCCGGTCCTGGACTGAGCCGCCCGGTCAGCGGGTCGGCCTGCCGGGGGGCGGGGTGGGCACCGGGGTCGGCTTGAGCGGTGCGGTCGGTGCCGTCGGTGCGGTCGGTGCGCCGGTCGGTGTGATCGGTGCTGCGGGGCCGGTCGGGGGCCCCGACGGGGTCGACGAGCTGCCTCCGCTACCGAACGGCGTCGCCGTGTCCTCGTCCACCGGCGTGCTCCCGCCGCGGCAGTGGCCGCGCCCGGCCGACCCGTTGTTCGAGCCGTAGTGGTCGATGTGGTGGTGCGTGGTGCGACCGCCGCCCTTCGAACCGCTGGTGCCGCTCGAACCGCCGGAGCTGCTGGAGCCGTGCGAACCGCCGGAGCTGCCGGAGCTGCTGGACCCGCCGGAGCCGTGCGAACCTCCGGACCCGTGCGATCCGCCGCGCTCGGCCGCGTCCTCCTCCGCGCCCGGCTGGTAGGACGCCCGGAGGACCGTCGCCCCGGCCACCGGCGCGCTCGCCCGGGTCGCCGAGCCGCTGGGCGCGGGCGCCGGGTGCGCGACGGAGGCCGTGGGCGTGGCTGGAGCCGGGGGCGTGGTCGGAGCCGGGGCCGTGGCCGGGGGCGGGCAGGCGACCTCGTCGCCGTGCGAGCCCGAGCAGCCGCTCAGCACCAGCACCAGCACCCCGGCCACCGCCGCCCCCGCGACCGCCGACAGACGTCTCACCCAGCCGCTCCGCTGCCGCCGTCGGGGACCCCGAGGTGCCGCCGGACGAAGTCGATCTCCAGCCGCAGCTGCCGGATCCGCTCCTCCACCACCAGCGAGCCGTGCCCGGCGTCGTACCGGTACACCTCGTGCGGCTTGTCGAGCTGCTCCAGCCGCTCGACGTAGTTCTCGATCTGCTGGATCGGGCAGCGCGGGTCGTTGACCCCGGCGCTGATGTACACCGGCACCCGCACCTGCTCGACGTAGCTCAGCGGCGAGGAGGCGGTGAAGCGCTCGGGGACCTCCTCGGGGGTGCCGCCGAAGAGGGTGCGGTCGAGCGACTTGAGCGCCTCCATCTCGTCGGCGTACGCGGTGTGGTAGTCCGCGACCGGTACCGCGGCGACGCCCAGCGACCAGCTGTCGGGCTGCACGCCCAGGCCGAGCAGGGTCAGGTAGCCGCCCCAGCTGCCGCCGGTGAGCACCAGTCGCCGCGGGTCGGCGAGGCCGCTGGAGACGGCCCACTCCCGGACCGCCGCGATGTCCTCCAGCTCGATCAGGCCGACCCGCTCGTGCAGCGCGTCCGTCCAGGCCTGGCCGTAGCCGGTCGAGCCGCGGTAGTTGACCCGGACCACCGCGAAGCCGTGGTCCAGCCAGGCGGCCGGTCCGGCGGCGAAGGAGTCGCTGTCGTGGTGGGTCGGGCCGCCGTGGACCTCGAAGACCGTCGGGTACGGCCCCGGGCCCCCGGTCCGCGGGCGCTGCACCAGGGCGTGCACCCGCCCGCCGGGACCGTCCACCCAGACGTCCTCGACCGGGACGGAGCCGGGCGGCACCGGGCCGGGCGCCCGCAGCACGACCGCACCCGCGGTGGAGCGGACGGCGGAGGGCTCGGCGGCCGAGGACCACAGGTACTCGACGGTGCCGTCCGGGCGGGCGGTGGCGCCGCCGACCGTGCCGCGCGGGGTCTCCAGGCGGGTCAGCCGGCCGTCCGCGAGGTCGTACGTGAACAGCTCGCTGCGCGCCTCGTACTCGTGCTCGACCAGCAGCGCCCCGGCGCCGGGGCGCCACTGCGCGGAGACGTCGCCGGGCAGCTCGCGGCCCTGCTCGTCGCGGAGCGGGAGGGCGGTCTCGGCGCCGGTCGCGACGTCCCAGATCATCGGCTCCCAGCGGCCGGTGCGCTGGTGGGCGACCAGCAGCCGGGTGTCGCCCTCGACCGGGGCGAAGCCCAGGCAGGCGACGCCGCGCGGCTCGTCCCGGCCGGTGACCTCGTCCAGTTCGGCGACGGTCTCGATCCCGTCCCCGGTGAGCCGGACCACCCGGATGGCGGAGTGCATCGCGTCGCCGTGCTCGGTGTGGTCGACGGCCAGCAGGGTGGCGTCGTGGCTGAGGTCGCCGACGCCGCCGTACTCCTCGTGCCGGTAGATCTCGACCGGCTCGGCCGCGCCCGGTCGGCGCAGGTGCAGGGTGGTGCCGTCCTCGTCGGTGGAACGGCCGACGACCACCGTGCCGTCGCGGCCCAGCGCCAGGCCGGCCGAGTAGGAGGCGGCGAGGCCGGGCACGGCCTCCTCGTCCGGGCCGCCCGCGAAGGGCTGGCGGCGCCAGACGCCGAACTCGTCACCGTCGTGGTCGTCGAACCACCAGACCCAGGCGCCGTCCGGGGACAGCTCGGCGTCGGTGGTGCCGTTCGGCCGGTCGGTGACCTGGCGGTGGGAGCCGGTGGCACGGTCCCAGGCGTAGACCTCGTAGGTGCCGGTCGCGTTGGACACGTACAGCGCCCGGTCGGGGGCGTCCTCGGCCCAGTCGGGCAGTGACACCCGGGCCGCCCTGAACCGCTGCTCCCACGCCGGTACGGTGCTCTTCTCCTCGCTCATCCGACCATCCAACCCGATCGGGGGGACGGAACGGAACGGGCGGGCGGGGATCGCCCCGCCCGCCCGGCTTCCTCCGGCGGCCTGCCCGGGTCGTGCTCCTCGGCGGCCCGCCCGGGTGGTGCTCCCAGGGCGTTCTCCCGGGTCGTGCCCCCGCGACGTTCTCCCGGGTCGTGCTCCTGCGGCATTCACGAACGGCGCGGCACCAGCCGGACCAGGCCCACCAGCACCAGCTCCAGCACCGCCAGCACCGCCGTGCTGCGGACGAAGGCCGCCGTCGGGTCGCCGGCGCCGTAGTAGACCAGGCCGATCAGCGCGACACCGACGGCGCCGCCGACCTGCTGCACGGTTGCCACCGCCCCGGCCGCCGCACCGGCCAGCTGCGGCTCCACGGCCGCCAGGGCGACGGTGGTGACCGGCGCGATCACCAGGCCCATGCCGAGGCCGTCCACGAACAGTCCGGGCGCCAGCCACCAGACGCTGCCGTCCGCGCCGGCGTCGGCGGCGAACGCGAGCAGGCCCAGCCCGGCGGCCATCAGCAGCCCGCCGACGGTGATCGTGCGCGGCTCGCCGAGGCGCGCGGTGACCCGGTGGGTGGCGTTCGAGGTCAGCAGGTAGCCGAGGCCGATCGCGGTGAACACCAGCCCGGCGCCGAGCGCGTCCAGTCTGCGGCCCAGCTGCAGGTGCAGGGCGAGCACCAGGAAGAACGAGGCCTGGCCGAGCCAGAAGACCAGTTGGGCGAGCAGCCCGGTGCCGAAGGCGCGGCCGCGGAACAGCCGGGTGTCCACCAGCGGGGTGCCCCGGCCCGTACTGCGGTGCTGGTGGACGGCGAACGCCACCAGTACGGCGACCGCCGCGCCGAGGCAGAGCAGCGTCCACAGGGGCCAGCCGAGGCCCGGTCCCTGGATCAGCGGCAGCACCAGGGCGGTCAGCCCGACGGTCGCCAGCAGCACCCCGACCGGGTCCAGGCCCGGCCGCTGCGGCGCCCGCGACTCCGGCAGGCAGCGCCGGACGGCGGCCAGCGCGGCCAGGCCGATCGGCAGGTTGATCAGGAAGCAGCTGCGCCAGCCCAGGCCGAGAAGGTCCGCGCGGATCAGCAGCCCGCCGATCAGCTGGCCGAACACCGCGCCGACGCCCATCGTCAGTCCGTACCGGGCGAAGGCCCGGGCCTGCGCGGCGCCGCTGAACGCCGTCCGCAGGATCGCCAGCACCTGCGGGCCCATCAGCGCGGCCGCCAGGCCCTGCGCCACCCGGGCGCCGACCAGCGCGGCCGCCGTCGGGGCCAGGCCGCAGCCCGCCGAGGCGAGGGTGAACAGGGCCAGACCGAGCGCGAACACCCGGCGCCGGCCGTACCGGTCGCCGAGCCGGCCGGCGGTGACCAGCCCGACGGCGAGGGCCAGGCCGAACCCGGCCATCACCCACTGGACGACCGCCGGGCCGGCGCCCAGATCGGCCTGGACGGAGGGGACGGCGACGTTGACGACGAAGGTGTCGAGGGCGGTCATGAAGGTGGCGGTCAGGATCACCGGCAGCAGGCCCCGGGGGGCGGGTGCCGCCGGGGCGGCCGGGGCGGCGGGGGTAGCGGGCGGAACGGGGGTAGCCGGGCCGGGGGCCTTGGCGGGGGCTTTCAGTGCGGTGCTCAACTCGGGTTCTCCTCTCTCGGGCGCCCCGCCCTCAGGGGGCGGGGCGCCGCCGTGGGGGTGCGGCGCCCCTGGAACCGGCCTGTCCGGTGTTCGGACGGGCGTCTGGTACGGACGTACGTATGGATTGGACGTCCGTTTGGCTCGTACGTCCGTCTTGCTGAGACATCCGCTTGGCTTGGACGCTCGTCTTGCTCGTACGCCCGTCTTGCTCGTACGTCCGTCTTCCTGGTTACGTCCGCCCGGTTCGGACGTCCGTCCCGGACTCAGGCGCCCGGCACGCGGTCCAGGAACCCGTGCACGGTGCCGATCCGGCCCGTCGGCGTGGCCGCCAGCACGTCGAAGCCGATCACCACCGGCTCGGCGCCGGCCGGGCCGAGGTTCCAGGTGAACCGGGCGATGTCGTGGTGGGCGTCCACCGGGCCGAGGGTGAACTCCAGGCCCGGGAACTGGGCCTGGGCCGCGCCGATCAGCGCGTCGATCGCGTCCCGGCCGGCCACGGCGGCCAGCGGGTCGGTGTAGCGGCCGTCCTCGGCCCACACCTCGTCGATCAGTTTGCGGCGGGCAGCCGGGTCGGTCTCGTTCCAGACCGCCAGGTAGCGCTCGGCGAGCTGCTGGAGGGCGGCGGTGGTGATCTCGGTCATGGTTCGTCTCCCGTGTGCCGGTGGGCCGTTGGCGGGTCGTTCCCGCTGCTCACAAAGGTAGGGACGGGCCGCCGCGGGCGAATCGGTCACGGATAGGCATGGGGGTACGTAGGTATTCGCACCCGCCTGTGTAGCCGTTGCGCCGGAGCGCCGGCGGTCGGCTCGGTAGGGTCGGGGCATGCTGTACGGGAGGGAACACGAACAGGTCGCGGTGGACGGCCTGTTGGCGCGGGTGCGGGACGGCGGCGCCGGGGCGCTGCTGCTCCGCGGTGAGGCGGGCATCGGCAAGACCGCCCTGCTGGACGACGCCGTGGCCCGGGCCGGGACGGCCTTCCGGGTGATCAGGGCGGCCGGCGTCGAGTACGAGGCGGAACTGCCCTTCGCCGGGCTGAGCCTGCTGCTTGCTCCCGGCCTGGACCGGCTGGACGTCCTGCCCGGGCCGCAACGGCGCGCCCTGGAGGCGGCGTTCGGGCTCGGCGAGGCGCCCGAGGATCCGGCAGCGGCACCATCTGCCACACCCGCACCCGCCCCCGCCGACCGACTGCTGGTCGGCCTCGCCACCCTCGGACTGCTCGCCGAACTCGCCGCCGACCAGCCGCTGCTGTGCGTGCTGGACGACGTCCAGTGGCTCGACCGGGCCTCCCTGGACGCCCTGCTGCTCGCCGCCCGTCGCCTCCAGGCCGAAGGGGTGGCCCTGCTACTGGCCGCCCGCACCGAGCCCGGCGCCTCCGTCGATCGCCAACTCGGCCTGCCCGAGGTGCGGGTGACCGGCCTCGCCGAGGCCGATGCCACCCGGCTGCTGGCCGAGCGGGCCGGCCCTGACCTGCCCGCCGCCGTTCGCGACCGCCTGCTCGCCGAAGCCGCCGGGAACCCGCTCGCCCTCACCGAACTCCCCGTCGCCACCGGCCCGCAGGCGCACACCGCGGGCGGGCTGCCGCTCACCAGCCGCCTGCTGATCGCCTTCCACGGCCAGGTCACCGGCCTGCCCCCGGCCACCCAGACCCTGCTGCTGGTCGCTGCTGCGGAGGAGAGCGGCGAGCTGGACGTCCTGCTGCCCGCCGCGGCCGCGCTCGGCGTCGGCGCCGAACACCTCGCCCCCGCCGAGGAATCCGGCCTGGTCACCGTCACCCCCGACCGGCGGATCGCCTTCCGCCACCCGCTGCTGCGCTCCGCGATCCTGCAACGCGCCCCGCACCACCAGCGGCTGACCGTCCACCGCGCCGTCGCCGGGGCGCTCCCGGACGGTGACCGCCGCACCTGGCACCTCGCCCTCGCCGCCACCGCCCCCGACGCCGCCCTCGCCGACGCGCTGGAACGCACCGCCGTCCGCACCGGCCGGCGCGGGGGCCACGGCGGCGCGGCCGCGTACGAACGCGCCGCCCGGCTCACCCCCGACCGCGACGCGGCCACCCGCCGACTCGTGCTGGCCGCCGAATCCGCCACCGAGGAAGGCGAGTTGGAGCGCGCCGAGGCCCTCGCCGACGAGGCCGCCGCCCGCACCGACAGCATCCTCGCGCACGCCCTGCTGGACCACGTCCGGGCCACCGCGCACTTCTGGCGCGGCTCCTACCCGACCGCGTACCGGCTGCTGCTGGACGCCGCCCTCGCGCTCGCCACCTCCTCCGACGCCCCCGACGCCTCCGACGCCCCCGACGCCCCCGACGTCGTCGAACCCGCCCACGCCGCCCGGATGCTGTTCCAGGCCTTCCACGCCGCCTGGTACGCGGGGGAGGAGCCGGTGGCCGAGGTGCTCGACCGGCTCGCCGCCCTCCCGCTCGGCGACGACGACCCCGTCGCCCCGCTCGCCCGCTACCTCCCCGCCGCCGTCCTCCCGGCCCTCGGCCGACCCGCCGCCGCAGCGGCACCCGCCGCCGCCCTGCCCCCGGCCCGGGAGGCCGTCGAAGCCGCCCGCCGGGCCGGCGCCGAGAGCCCCGCCGACCTGGTCCAACTCTGCGGCGCCACCCTCGTCCTGGGCCGCGACGAGGAGACCGTCGACCTCGGCGGCGAACTCGTCGCCGAGGCCCGCGCCAAGGGCACCCTCGGCGTGATGCCCACCCTGCAGTTCTTCCTCGCCGAGGCCGAGCTCTTCCACGGCCGCCACGCCGACGCCGAACTCACCGCCACCGAGGCCCTGGACCTCGCCCGGGACACCGGCCAGCACCAGTGGGTCAGCCAACTCAGCGCCCTGCTCGCCTACCTGGCCGCCCTCGACGGCCGCACCGAACGCTGCACCGAACTGGCCACCACCGCGCTCGCCACCACCGGCCCGCAGACCGCCGCCCCCGCCGCCGGCCGCCCCTGGGCACACTGGGCCCTCGCCCTGCTCGACCTCGGCCAGGGCCGCGCCGCGGGCGCCGCCGACCGCCTCCAGGCCCTCACCACCGGCCCGCACCGGCACCACGTCAGCGCCACCCGAGCCGTCCCTGACCTGGTCGAAGCCGCCGTCCGCCTCGGCACCCCGGACCGCGCCGCCGAGGCCTACGAACGCTTCGCCCGCTGGACCGCCGCCGCCGACCGCCCCTGGGCCGAGGCACTACGCCTGCGCTGCCAGGCCCTGCTCGGCCCGGACGAACTCGCCGAACCCGCCTACCGCGCCGCCCTCGACCTCCACGCCACCACCCACCGCCCCTTCGAACAGGCCCGCACCGCCCTGCTCTACGGCGAATGGCTCCGCCGCACCCGCCGCCGCACCGACGCCCGCCCCCACCTCACGGCCGCCCTCGAAGTCTTCGACCGCCTCGCCGCCCACCCCTGGTCCACCCGCGCCCGCACCGAACTCTCCGCCACCGGCACCCCGGCCCCCGTACCCCAGCCCTCCCAGGCCCTCCCGAACCCCCTGACCCCCCAGGAACTCCAGATCGCCCGCCTGGCCGCCCAGGGCCTCACCAACCGCGACATCGCCGCCCAACTCTTCCTCAGCCCCCGCACCGTCGCCCACCACCTCTACAAGGCCTACCCCAAACTCGGCATCACCTCCCGCACCGCCCTCCCCACCACGCTCTGACACGGGGAGAGGCAGCAGCCATCGCGGACCGACCCGCACGGGCACCCGGCGGGCATGCAGAGCGGAGCCGCCCCGTCCGGGCCCCGGCCCCCCGCAAGGAACCCAGCGGGCCGCGATCGCCCCGACCGGTGAAGGCGATCGCCCCACCGCACCCCGGCCGCACCCCGCCCCCGACGGGGCCCGGATGTACACGGGCAGCGGACGGGGTTCCGGAGCTCCTCCGGATACAACGTCAGAGGGCCCACCGGATCTCTCCGATGGGCCCTCTGTACTGGGTCGGGGTGGCGGGATTTGAACCCACGGCCTCTTCGTCCCGAAGCAACCCGGGCACCCGCCCGGCCTCCGCGCGGAGTGCCGCTGAGCTGCTCAAACTGTCCGTGAACGTCCTCGGTTGTCCGCCGCCGTGCGCACCCGTTGTAGCGCAGTTAGACACTCAGCCCCGCGCTGGCTCCGCTGCCGTTCGAGGGGTCGCCCAACTACCACGTTGGCCGGAGAGGCGTCGACTCCGCAGGCCCGCAGTCAGGGCCGTTCGCTCGGTTCCCAACATCAACGCCACGATGCCGGCCACGGCCGACAACGCGGTTGGAATCGAGTCGGATGGCACCCGGAGCACGATCACGATGACGATAACGGCGGCTGGCCAGAACTGCGGGATCGGGGTTGACACATACGGTGGGGTTCGAGTCAGACTCACGCTGGTGCCTCCTGGGCATCGGCCCGCTTGTACCCGATGCGGCCAAGCTGGAGGGTACAAGCGGGCTTTGTTCGGTGGCAGGACGTTCCCTGCCGACGACGGACGCTAGCAATGCCACGACCCAAGGGTCCCGGCGTGCGATGTATTCCAGCTCGTCCAACAAGGGGAAACGGATGTGAAACGTGCCGCACTTTGTGCTGACCTTTGTGTTGCCTTGGTATAGCCTGGTCTGCCCTTGTATAGGCGTCTGACCTGCGTTGATTATCGATATGGGCAGAACGTCTATCGAAGTGGGCATTGACTGGGGCGGCAAGGGAATCCCAGGATGGGAAACCCACAGGAAGTCTCCGGCAAATCGGGCACCGAAACTCGGCCGGATCTGGGCTGTGTGGGTGCCGGGATCTTGGTGATCCGAACCTACGGGGCCTCTGCCGGAGCATGAGCGGGGGAGGTTCACTGGGGGCGAAGCCTAATGTCGCCCCTGCTCTGGGGTGCTTGCGTTCCCCAATCGGTCACAGCTTCGATCGGTGAACCGCCGATGACTGTGGCGTACTGGCTGGACCCACCTTTTGGGATTTCCGAAGGGTACGGCTTCCGGCCGCCTGCCATCACTGTGGATCGGCCTCGATCTCCCCAGTAACCGAGTTCTGCCCCGGTAGTACTCGATCCGTCGCGGTTTCCGCGTCAGGGTTCATGCCGAGTGCCCGCATGGCCGTGATCGCATTCAGGCGGTCCCTAAGTCGTGGATCGTCAACTCGATCGATTAAACCCTGGGCACGTTCCAGACTGTGGTCATCATCGATCTTCTTATCAAGGCGGTCGGCTTGCTCCGTCAAGTGCTTCCGGGCTCTGTTGGCGTGAACAGCAAGCGCCCCGCCGCCAGTGGTAATCAAGGCGCCCGTGAGGCTTGTGATCAACGGCAGGTAGCCAAGGCCTGGATCACCCGCATGCACCAGAGCGAGCACGCCACCAGCCAGGATGATCAATGCTCCACCGGTCATGAAGGCGACGCTGAGCCGGAAGGTCGTCTCGGAGTGCCGCAATGCCTGTCGGAAGAACTCAAAGTAGAGGCCCTGCCGCTGACTTGCCAACGAACCTGTGGCAGAGCGGTGAGTTGCCGACAAAGAGTATGTGTTGATCTGGACATCTCCGGAGATCGACCCACCAGTGATCACCACGTTCGCGATCTCGGAGGGCGTCTCTTCTTCGCCAGTATCACTGCTTTGATCGTCTGCCACTGGGCCCCCATCCCAAGCCGGTGCACGGCATCCTCAGAGTAGCTCTGTTGCAGCTGAGTTGAGCACTTGCAAGAAAGCTTAGGCACAAGGGCGGTGGAGCGGTTTTGGCCGGTGTCCTGTCCGGCCTGGGGTCGGGCATGATCGGGGGGCCGTAAGCTGCTGCGACTCGGTCAGGGCTTTTGGGCCTGACCGCAGTTTGGCCGAGTGGCCCCCCGGTCTTGCTCGACGCGGGTCCCTGGCCGGGGAGGTGGGTAAAACCGCGGAGCCGCCCGCCCCAGCCACCCTGCTGCCCCTGTCCGGGCGGTCGCGCCGGGACCGGGCGCCAGCCCGCACGCCCGGCGTCGGCCGCCCGGGGCGGGGCAGCGGCGCGCGCAGGGCGCGCGCCCTTGACCTAGTAGAGCGGAATTCGGCAGTGACTCCAGTACGGCTTCGGGGCTCGCGTCCTACAACGTGACGGTGGCTACGGCGGCGTCGTCGTGAGCCTTGCCGCGGGGCCAGCGCTGGCCGTTGATGTCGCTGAGTTCGGCAGTGCGGACTTCCCGGATGAGCGCGGCCGGCCCGTGGTCGCGGATGAGCTTCAAAGCCTCGGTCCAGTCGGCGAGGTGGAAGCGGTCGACCAGACGGGAGGCGCCGTCGCTGAGCATGGTGAAGCCGGTGACGTCGGCACGCGGGACGCTCCCGGTGAGGGCTGCGTACGCGGCGGCGGGATCGGCGGTGGCAACCCAGAAGCCGTCCTGCTGGTTGCGGTGGGCGCGCATGGCCTCGACGTAGCCGCGGAGGGCATCGGCGTGCTCGGGTGTACCGGTGGGCACGGCGTCCATGGAGCCCCGGAGCGCTGCGCCGACCTGGGCTTCGCGGTCGTCGGTGATGGTGGCTGGGCCGGCGGCGGGGTCGGTGTGTTCGAGGAGCAGGGTGGAGTCGGCGAGCACCAGGTACTCCAGATCCTGGCCAGTGAGGCGGACCGCGATGACGGTGGCGGACGGTGTGCCGGGGTGGGTGAGGTCGCACTCGGGGTGCAGTGCCGCGGTGGTGGTGATGGCGTCCGCGAGGCAGTCGGTCAGTGCCCGGTCGGGCTGGTTGGTCACGCTCGCAAGGAGGTTGACGCCGAGCCGAGCGACGAACCACGCCACGCCGTGGGCACAACCGCAGTCGGATCCGGGCGGGGTACCGGCGCCGTCGAGTAGGACGACGGCGCTCGGGCTGGCCGCGATGAAGTCCTCGTTGGGGCGGTCCAGGCGGGCGGGTTCGGTCGCGATCTCCAGGTGCACCTGGTCAGTCTGCCTCGTGCCGGTAGAACGGCGACAGTAGGCGGACGCGTACGGGTTCGTTGTCCTGCGGGTTGTAGTCCACGTTGAGCAGGACGGAGAACCGGTCGGTCCCTGCCTGCCGGTACAGGTCGGCAAGGTCGTTGACGATCAGGTGGACGACACCGAGGGTGCCCTGGGGGTGGATGCCCGTAAGGACCATGATCAGGCCTTGGCCGTCGGGGCGCGGGAGTCGTCCGAGGTAGGCCACGTCCGAGTTGGTGCTGGGGTCGGAGTCCATCCCGGAGCGGTGGGCGATGCCGGTCTCACGGTCGCGGAGCGTCCAGGGCCCGTCCTCGGCGCGCTCGAAGCAGATCGACGGGTCCTGGGCCAGCACGCCGGCGACGTGGCTGGAGAGCCTGGGCCCGCAGATGACGATCATGTCCTCGCGGTTGAGGTCGATCTCACCGCCGATCGGCACATGCTCGAAGCTCGGCTCCAGCTTGTACGAGCGGGCGAGATCGCCGAGCCGCTGGGCGGCCGCGAAGTCCTCGGCGGCCAGGACCGGGCGGGAGTTGCCGGCTTCCTGCTTGAGCGGGGTGGCGATGATCAGCCGCGCGTTGCCCAGGAACGCACCTTCGGGCGCGGGGGCCGACTGCTTGAGCTGGTGGATCCGGCCTCGGGTGAGTCCGGCCTCGGCGGCGATCTGGGCGTAGGACATGCCCTGCTCGTGCAGCTCGGAGATCACCCGCTGCCGCAGCCGCGACAGCTCGGTGACCTCCTGCTGAGCCTCGGCAAGTCGGACGGTGGCCGCCCGGAGTAGCTCGAACGGATCCTTGATGGCGGCGATCCGCTGCGTTTCTCCCGCCATGTCTCCTCCGGTGTCTGCCCCAGTCAACGCAGAGTCTAGGGGGATAGACAGGATCAGCAAACGCAGGTGTCGGCCAGTTTGCTGTGAGTCGTGGGGCATCGCGGGATCTCCTGACGGCATTGAAAGCCGTCGTTGTATAGGGGGCTATACACCCCGTGAAATGGGCAAGCGGTTTTGAGTGTGGCTTTGTTCTTCTGCGGTGGATGTTAGCTCCGCCCACACGCACCTGAGGTCATCGCCGTCATTGTGCGCACCCCAGGAGTCGGCCACGGAGTCCACCAGCATGAGGCCCCGGCCGAAGTTGGAGAGTTCGTCGGGGGCCCGGTGGGCGGGGAAGCCGTCCCGACTGCCCTCGTCAGCGACCTCGATGCGAACGCAGGCCGGCGAGTACCGGAGCTCGACCCACACCGAGCCTCCCTGGCCGGACTTGCTGTGAAGGGCGGCGTTGGTGACCAACTCGGAGATGATCAGTTCGGCGTCCGCGGCCCTGGGGTCGTCGCCGAGCGCTTCGCGGACCAGCCTGCGAGCCGCACTCGCGGACTCGGGAACTCCCGGGAACTTGGCGATCCATGGCATGGGGGTACCCCTCTGCTTCTCTGTGGCACGATCGGCCAGACACGTAGCGTGAAGCTCGGATTCGAGCTTGAAAGCTCGGGTCCGAGGTTGTCAAGCTGATGTGAGAAAACGTGAGATGGAGGCGCTCGTGGGAGAGTTGGGGCGGCCGGCATACCTGCGACTGGCCGATGCCTTGCGCGCCGAGATCGTTTCGGGTGACCGGGCACCGGGTTCTCGGATACCGAGCATCGCGGAGCTGTGCCGTGACCACGGGCTTTCGGAACAGCCAGTCCGACAGGCGCTCCGGGTCCTTACTGCCGAGGGGTTGATCGAGGGGCGTCCGGGCTCGGGGACGTACGTGCGCGTTCGGCCGGTGCCGGCGCGGATGGCACGTGGGCGCTACCAGGTCACCGGAAGTCCGTTTGCCGCGGAGAGCCGTGCGCGCGGCGTTGAGCCTTCGTGGTCCTGCGACTCGCAGAAGACCTACGCGACCGCTTCGCTCGCTCTTCGACTCGGCATCGCGGAAGGCGATCCGGTGATGCAGAGCCAGCACCTCTTCCGGGCTGACGGCGCGCCGGCCCAACTCGCCACCAGCTGGGAGCCGATGGCCGTTATCGGGGGCACGGCCGTGGTGCTGCCCGAGATGGGACCGATGGCCGGACTGGGCGTGGTGGCACGAATGGCCGGCGTCGGCATCGCGGTCACGCGGGTGGCCGAGGACGTGTCCGCGCGGCCGGTCCTTGAAATCGAGGCGGATCCGCTCGGCATCCCGCTGGGCTCCACCGTGCTCGCAATAGAACGTACGCACTGGGCAGGCGAACTGGCAGTCGAAACGGCAGACATCGTGCTTGCCGCCGACCACTTCCGACTGTCGTACGAGATCGACATCCCGCCCCATAAGCCCTGATCAGCCCCGATCTGCCGTCGATGCCGCATCGCGCGGCCGTGACACGCCGTCAAGATCTTTGTATATCCCCCTAGACAACGTCCTCCTCGATGCCTACCTTGTTGTCTACCCCCCTAGACGGCACTCTCGGGGCGGTCGGCCTTCGACTGTCTAGGGGGGGTAGACGTGAGGAGAGGTCTTCATGGCCATCCGTGGTGCGATCCCCGTCCGCTTCGAGGACGTGTTCCCCGCCGGCGCCTTCGCCGTCTCCGTCGAGCCGGTCGCGGACTTCGAGGCGAGCAAGAGCGGTGCGAAGGTCCAGGCGCGCGACAAGGCGACCGGGCAGCCCCTGTGGGTCATCTCGGTGGTCGACCCGGACCCGGAGGCGCGCGACACCTCCGCGCGGGTCAAGGTCGTGGCCCCCGTGCTGCCGGTCCTGCCGGACGCCGCGCCGGGCCTGCCGTTCCGGCCGGTCGAGTTCGACGGCCTGACGGTCACCGCCTACGTCAACAACAGCGGCCGGGTCGCGTACTCGCTCAAGGCCACCGGCGTCCGGGCGCCCGCCGCGAACCGGTCCTCGGCAAAGTCCGCGGCCTGATCTGGCGCTTCAAGTCCCGTTGTACAAACGGAAGTTGGTTCGCGCGCCGGGGCGGGGTCACCCCAACCGCAACCACATGTGAGATGAGGCGAAACCCGTCATGTCCAAGTTGAGCAACCGCAACGTCACGACCGCGCTCCTCACCCTGCTCGCGGCCTGGATCGGCTACTCCAGGGCCTCGACCTACCTCGGTCCGACCGGCGGACGGCTGGCCATCGTGCTCTACATCTCCGGTCCCGTCGGCTGGCTGGCGTACCGGACGAACTCTCTGCGTTGGCGCATCCGACGCGGCTGGCCGGAGCTGAGCTACGCCCTGGGGCTTTGGCAGCAGGCACCGCTTCCCCGCTTCGATGCCGCGTACGAATATGTCTGGCCGCGCATCGCTCGGGTGCGCAAGCACCCTGGCGGCCTGGACGTCCTCATCGGGCTGCTGCCCGGGCAGATCCCCGAGCAAGTCGCACAGCACGCGCTCGGGATCGCGCACGCCTGGCGCGTTCACCGGGTGGAGGTGACCAGTCCGCGGCGCGGGGCCGTGGTGCTGCGGGCCTGGACATCCGATCCACTCGCGCGGCCGTTCACGGTAACGGGCCAGGCTCCCAAGCCTGTTCGGCTCTCGCTCCGCGGCCGGCTGAGGGGGTGGTTCAGCCGGGTCCGGTCGCTGGCGGGCCGGTGTCGGTTTCGCCTTCGTCGCTTGGCGGGCGGAGCGCGGAAGGTCGCCGCATCGGCCTGGGCGGCTTCGGCACCTGATCTTCCGGACGCTCGTGGCGGCCTTGAAGCTGTCGCGCCGAGCGGGACGGCTGCTCGCGGAGCTGGCGGCGGAAGCGGAGCTGAGGCCGAACCGCTGGTCCAAGTCCAGTGGCGGTCGGTAGAGATCGGCACCTGCGAGGACGGCGAGCCCTGGCGGCTGCGGCTGCACGGCACGCACGTCCTGGTGGCCGGGGTCACCGGTTCCGGCAAGGGCTCGATCCTGTGGGGCGTGGTCCGCCGACTGCTCCCCGCGGTGTCCGAAGGCCTGGTGCAGATCTGGGCGCTGGACCCCAAGCGCATGGAACTGTCCTTCGGCGCAGGCCTGTTCACCAAGTACGCCAGCGACCCCGAGCACATGGTCGAGCTACTCGAAGAGGCCGTCGACCGGATGCAGGAACGCGCCCTGTCCTTCGCCGGCCGCCTCCGTGCCCACATCCCCACCCTCGCTTCGCCGTTCGTCGTCATCCTCGCCGACGAACTCGCCTTCCTCACGGCCTACCAGCCGGATCGGGACCTCCGTCGCCGTGCCGAGGCGGCCATCGCCACCCTGACCAGTCAGGGTCGTTCGGTCGGCTTCTGCTTCGTCGGCGCGATCCAGGACCCGCGCAAGGAGGTCATGAACCTCCGCAACCTGTTCCCGGACCGGATCGCTCTGCGCGTGGACGAAGCCACCCAGGTGGACATGGTCCTCGGCAACGGCGCCCGCGACCGGGGCGCGTACGCGGACCTGATCTCGCCCGACCCCACGACCGGCGCGGGCGTCGGCTACGTCCGCAATGAAGGCAGTCCGACCCCGCTCCGCGTCCGGGCCGGCTATGTCTCCGACGCCGAGATCGAAGCCCTGGTCGCCCAGTACGGCGACAACTCCATCTACGCAGTGTCTAGCCCCCTGGACACTAACCCCGAAGGTGGTGCTCGCCCGTGATCGTCACCGGCTCCTTCGTCCTCTTCCTCGGCGCCCTGATCGCGGTCCTTCTCCGCCACAAGGCCCTGAAGGTCACCCACCTGATCCTCTGCGGCGTCTTCGGCTTCCTCCTCGCCGAGACGGGCGCCGCGTCCCTGATCAACAACCTGCTCGCCTGGCTGGCGAAGACCGTCACCACCATCCACCCCTGACCGGAGGTACCGCCATGACCGACAACCGTCTCCCCAGCGCCGCCAACTACCCCGTCCCCACGCCGAAGGACGGCCAGGACCCGCGCTTCACCCGCGGCATGCTGTTCGACATCGCCCGCCGGATCGAGGACGCTGGCTACCCGCCCATCAACACCGGCCGCGACCTGGTCCGCCTGATGGAGGCCCTCTACACCTTCTGCTACTCGGAAGACCGCCGATGAGCGGCTCCACCGGCTCCACCCGCGCGGAACGGGCCCGGATGCCCCTGGCCCGTTCCGTGCTCCGCCAAGTCGCCGAGGAACACGGCGTCTGCGTCCGGCCGGTGGCCGTCCGCCGCACCGACGTCGTCACCGGCCACACCGAGGTCGTCGACATCCCGTGCGGCGCCACCCGCGCCAGCCTCTGCCCGAGCTGCGCCGAACGGAAGCGCCGCCTGCGGGCCGCCCAGTGCCGCGAAGGCTGGCACCTCACCGAGGAACCCGCCCTCGAACCCGACCCCGCCACCGACGCTCAGCAGTACCTCACCGAACTCCGAGCCGACCTGACCAAGGCGCAAGCTGCGGCCGCCGGCCCGGAGGCCGACGAACTCACCTCGCTCCTCGCCGAGATCGACACCGAACTCGCCGACAGCGGAGTACGCGGCTCCCTCGCCCCGGCTCCGGCCGCCCGCCGGGTCCGCTCCACCCGGCGCCGCCAGGACAGCCCCGACCTGCCCCGGCGCCCGGTGGAGAACCGCACCCTCGGCAAGGCCTACACCACCCCGGACGGCAAGACCTTCCGCCCGTCGCTCTTCCTGACCCTCACCCTGCCCTCATACGGACGCGTCCGCGGCGACGGCACCCCCGTCGACCCGACCACGTACGACTACCGCCGGGCCGCCCGCGACGCCCTCCACTTCCCCAAGCTCATCGACCGGTTCATCCAGAACCTCCGCCGCTTCGTCGGCTACGACGTCCAGTACTTCGCCGTCGTAGAGCCTCAGCGCCGCCTCGCGCCGCACCTGCACCTCGCCCTACGCGGCACCATCTCGCGCGCCGAGCTGCGCCAGGTCGTCACCGCCACCTACCACCAGGTCTGGTGGCCGAGCACCGACCAGCCACTCCACACTCCCGAGACCGCGCCGACCTGGTCGCCCGAACCCGGCGCCTTCACCGACCCGGCCACCGGTGAACCGCTCCCCACCTGGGACGCAGCACTCGACCGCCTCGACACCGACCCCGACGCAGAGCCCCTGCATGTGCTCCGCTTCGGACCCCAACTCGACGCCCAGGGTGTCCTCGTCGGCTCCCCGCAGGCCGCCCGCTGCGTCCGGTACCTGACCAAGTACCTCACCAAGTCCGTCGCCGAGTGCCACACCCCGGCCGGCGAATCCGAGACCGGCCACGTCGACCGCCTCGCCACCGAACTCCGCTACGAACCCTGCTCGCCGACCTGCGCGAACTGGCTCCTCTACGGCCTCCAGCCCAAGAACGCCCACCCCGGCCTACGCCCCGGCGCCTGCCGCTCCCGCGCCCACAAGCGCGAACACCTCGGCTACGGCGGCCGCCGCGTCCTGGTCTCCCGCAAATGGTCCGGCAAGACCCTCACGGACCACCGCGCCGAACGCCGCGCCTGGGTCCTGGAAGTCCTCGGCGACACCGCCAATCGAACCGAGCCCAACCGCTACGTCTGGGAGCCCGTCCGCCCCGGCGACCCCGACATGTCCCCCCTCGCCACCCGCCTCCTGCGCGCCGTCGCCGAACGCGTCCGCTGGCGCCAAGCGCTGGACGAAGCCCTGACCCGATCGGAAGGAGTGCCATGTCCGACGACGACCTGATGACCGTCCGCGAGGTGATGGCCCGGCTGAAGCTCGGGCGCTCGGCGGTCTATGACCTGATCCGTTCCAAGCGGCTCCGCTCGATCACGATCGGGCGCGCTCGCCGCATCCCGTACGGCGCCTACCGCGCCTTCGTGGCCTCCCAGTTGAAGGAGACGGCCTGATGGCCCAGAAGAACCCCAGTACCGCCCGCCGCAGTAGGGGAGACGGGGGCCTCCACTGGGACGAGAAGCGCCAGCGCTGGATCGCTACCGCCAGCCTCGGCTTCGACCCGAGCGGCAAGCGCATCATGAAGCGCGGCAGCGGCAAGACCAAGACCGAGGCGAAGAACAAGCTGAAGGAAGTCCTGAGGGATCACGAAGACGGCTTGGCAATCGCGCCCACCAACTACACCGTGGCGAACGCGGTGGACGACTGGCTGACGTACGGCCTGGCGGGCCGGGACGAAGAGACCGTGAAGACCCTGGCCATCCTCAGCCGGACGCACGTGATCCCAAGTCTCGGCGCCCGTAAGCTGCGCGACCTGAGTGCGGAGGACGTCGACCGGTGGTTGGCCGACAAGTCCAAGTCCCTGAGCACGCGGACCTTGCAGGGCCTCCGCTCCTGCCTGAACCGGGCCGTCAAGCGCGCCATGGCCCGGGACAAGGTCAAGCGCAACGTGGTCGAGCTGTGCTCCGTCCCCACCGGTCAGCCCGGCCGGCCGTCGAAGGCGCTGACGTTCGCTCAGGCGGAGGCGGTCCTGAAAGCGGCCTAGAAGACCTCCATGTGCGCCTACGTCGTGGTCTCCCTACTCACGGGTGCTCGGACGGAGGAACTTCGGGCGCTGACCTGGGACCACGTCTTCCTGAAGGGCCAGTCCGAGACGACTCCACCGGTCCCGCCCCACATCGCCGTATGGCGGTCGGTTCGGGCCGGCGGCGACACCAAGACCCGCAAGTCCCGGAGGACGCTCGCGCTCCCTGCCCGGTGTGTCGAAGCGCTCTGGGATCACTGGGTCGATCAGGGCTGGGATCGCCTCGCCGCTGGCGACAAGTGGGAGGAGAACAACCTGGTCTTCCACTCCGCGGTCGGCACCGAGCTGGACCCGTCCCACGTCCGCCGGGCCTTCCGCGCCGCCATCACCAAGGCCGAGGGGGTGAACGCCGCCGAGTGGACGCCGCGTGAGCTGCGCCACAGCTTCGTGTCCCTGCTCTCGGACAGCGGCGTGCCCCTGGAGGAGATCTCCCGATTGGTCGGGCACTCCAGTACGTCGGTCACGGAGGAGGTCTACCGGAAGCAGATCCGCCCGGTGATCCAGACCGGTGCGACGGTCATGGACGACATCTTCAAGCAAGGCACTGAGGCTTAGTCACTCAGTTAGTAGCGCAGAACGAGGGAGGGCCCTACCGGATTTCTCCGGCAGGGCCCTTACCTGCAACTACTGGGTCGGGGTGGCGGGATTTGAACCCACGGCCTCTTCGTCCCGAACGAAGCGCGCTACCAAGCTGCGCCACACCCCGGTCATTCTGTTTGTCGCTCCGTCTCCTTCGCGACGAGTAGAACTCTACCGGACGCTCGCCGAGACACGAAATCCGGTTTCGGGCGGGCGTCCGGTCGGGGTCAGCGGGGGGCCGGGGTGAGGGTGAGGAGGGTGGCTTCCGGGGGGCAGGCGAAGCGGATCGGGGTGTAGCGGTTGGTGCCGCAGCCGGCGGAGACGTGGAGGTAGGAGCGGTGGCCGCCGGCCTTGTGGGTGGAGAGGCCCTTGACCCGGCGGGTGTCGAGGTCGCAGTTGGTGACCAGGGCGCCGTAGAAGGGGATGCAGAGCTGGCCGCCGTGGGTGTGGCCGGCCAGGATCAGCGGGTAGCGGTCGGCGGTGAAGGCGTCGAGGACGCGCAGGTAGGGGGCGTGCACGACGGCGAGGGAGAGGTCGGCGTCGGCGGAGGGGCCGCCGGCGACGGCGGCGTAGCGGTCGCGGCGGATGTGCGGGTCGTCGAGGCCGGTGAACTCGAGGTCGAGGCCGTTGACGGTGAGGCGGCCGCGGGTGTTGGTCAGGTCGAGCCAGCCGGCCGCGTCGAAGCCGTCGCGGAGCTTCTCCCAGGGGTTGTGCACGGCGCCGCTGATGCCGCGGTTGCCGGTGCCGTCGGGGTTGTTCATGCCGTGGACGCCGCTGCGCATGGCCTGGAGGTAGCGGGCGGGGTTCTTGCGGGCCGGCCCGTAGTAGTCGTTGGAGCCGAAGACGTAGACGCCGGGGAAGTCCATCAGCGGCCCGAGGGCGTCGAGGGTGGCGGGGACGCCGAGCGGGTCGGAGAGGTTGTCGCCGGTGTTGACCACGAGGTCGGGGCGCAGGCCGGCGAGGCTCTGCAGCCAGCGCTGCTTCTTGCCCTGCCCGGCCACCATGTGGATGTCGGACACCTGGAGGACCCGGAGGGGCTTGGCACCGTGGGGCAGGACGGGGACCTCGACGCGGCGGAGCCGGAAGGCACGTACCTCGTACCCGACGGAGTAGGCGAGGCAGGCGGCGCCGGCAGCGGCGACACCGAGGGGGACGGAGTACAGCGGTCGCATCAGCCCATGCTCTCAGACGGTGGATCAGCTGGTGAACGTCCGGTGGCGCGGTGCGGACACGGCCACCGTGACCTGCACCGGGTCGACCGGGGCAACCGGGGCAATCGGGTCGACCGGGGCAATCGGGTCGACCGGGGCGGTGGGGTCGGTGTCCCGGCGGGCGCGCAGGGCCCGGACCTTGTTGCGGTTGCCGCAGCGCTCCATCGAGCACCAGCGCCGCCGTCCGGGCCGCGAGGTGTCGACGAAGAGCAGCCGGCAGTCGTGCGCCCGGCATTCCCGGATCCGGTCGGCGTGCGGGCCGGTGAGCAGGGCGATGGCGTCCCGGGCGAGAGTGGAGACGAGCTGGGCGCCGTCGGCGGGCAGCGGGGCGGCCGCGGTGCCGTCCGGGGCGATCCGGGGGACGAGCGGGGGGTGGGCGGCGGCCCGGTTGAGGGCGGCGCGGTCCGCGGGGTCGCCGGGGCGGCCGTGGGCGCGGTCGGCGGCCAGGCGCCAGAGGGCGTCGCGCAGGGTGCGGGCGGCGCCGAGCTGGCCTTCGGTGATCCGTACGGTGCCGGCGGGCAGCCGCAGCCGAGAGCGTGTGAGCCAGTCGGTGAGGTCGGACGGGCGGTGCAGCACTTCGAACCGGGCGTAGGGGCCGGGGCCGCCGGTGGTGAGCAGTTCCAGGCAGAGGGCGCCGGGGTCGAAGTGGAAGCGGGCGCCGGCGGCTGTGGTGAGGACCAGGCCGGTCGGGTGTTCCGCTGCGCCGTCTCCGTCGGTCATGTAACCAGGGTAGGTGGTTACGGACCCGGCGGTCGCGGCCGACCGTTGACGGCGGTGCTTGACGGCAGCCGTTGACGGCAAGCGTTGACGGCAGTCGTTAATGGCAAGCGACGGAACGCCCCAGGTGGGAGACTCGGGCCCATGACGACGCTCAAGGCGCAGCTGCAGGAGGACCTCACGGCTGCCATCAAGGACCGGGACGAGTTGCACTCGTCCACCATCCGGCTCACGCTTTCCGCCGTCACCAGCGAGGAGGTGGCGGGCAAGGAGAAGCGCGAGCTGTCCGACGCCGAGGTGCTGAAGGTGATCACCCGCGAGGCGAAGAAGCGCCGCGAGGCGGCCGAGGCCTTCGACCAGGCCGGCCGGGTGGAGCAGGCCGCGCGCGAGCGCGCCGAGGGCGAGGTGCTGGCGGGTTACCTGCCGAAGCAGCTCTCGGACGAGGAGCTGGCCGCGATCGTGGCCGCCGCCGTGGCCGAGAGCGGGGCGAGCGGTCCGCAGGCGATGGGCGCCGTGATGAAGCTGGTGAAGCCGAAGGTGGACGGTCTGGCCGAGGGCGGCCGGGTGGCGGCCGCGGTGAAGGCCGCGCTGCTCTGAGCTGCACGTCACCGCCGCCGTCACCGCCGCCGCCGTCACCGTCGCCGCTGCCGCCGCAGTGACGGCCGTACCGCCGACACCGACACGGCGAAGGGGCGCCCTCCGGAAGATTCGGAGGGCGCCCCTTCGCCGTCGTACCGGGCGGTGCCGGGTCGGTCAGTGCCTGCCGCCGTTGCCATTGCCGTTACCGCCCCCGCCGATCATGCCCGGCGGGAGGGTGAACCCTCCCCCTATCACCCCACCGGGGTTGCCGGGGTTCCCGCCGCCCGGTGCGGGCGGCGGCGGGTTCTGGGCGCCCGGCTGCTGGGCGTTCGGGTCGGTCGTCGGGCTGGCGCCCGCCGGCGGGGTGGCCGGCTGGGGGTCCGGGATGTTGGTGGTCTGGATGGACTCCAGCGGCGAGCCCTTGAGCGCCTGGTTCATGGCCATCTGCCAGATCGGGCCGGGGCCGTCGGCGCCGAACACCTCGTCGAAGTGCTTGCCGCCGATGTTGATGTTCTTCATCTTGACGCCGCCGGCGGGGCCGCCGAGCCAGACCGCGGTGGCCAGCGACGGGGTGTAGCCGTCGAACCAGGCGGCCTTCTTCTCGTCGGTGGTACCGGTCTTGCCGGCGATCTTGCGGCCGTCGTCGAGGCCGAGGGCGGCCGCGGTGCCCTTCTCGGTCACGTTGAGCAGGACGGTGTTGAGCGAGTCCGCGGTCGACTCGGAGAAGGCCTGGCTGCACTGGGACTGCGGGACCTTGAGGTCCTTGCCGTCCACCGTGGTGATCTTGTTGATCGCGATCGGGGTGCAGTACTTGCCGCGGGCGGCGAAGGTCGCGTAGACGTTCGCCATGGTCAGCGGGGAGAGCTCCAGGGTGCCGAGGACCATCGAGGGCACCTCCTGGAACTGGTCGCCCTTCGCCGACTGGGTGATGCCCAGCTTGTTGGCCATCTGCTTCATCGCGCAGAGGCCGACCTGCTGCTCCATCTGCACGAAGTACGTGTTGACCGAGAGCGCCATGGCCTGCTTGAGCTCGTACGGGCCGACCTCGCCGGTCGACTCGTTCTTCACCGTGGCCTTGGGCTTGTCGGTGTTCTTCCAGGTGCTGTTACAGGTCGACATCTGGGGGTAGTCGATCTTGTTCTCGGACGGGAACGACTGGGTGTTCGACATCCCCGCCTCCAGCGCCGCCGCGGCGAGGATCGGCTTGAAGGTCGAACCGGTCTGGAAGCCGTTGCCGCCGCCCATCGAGGCGTCGACGTTGAGGTTGACGACGGTCTGGTTCTTGTTCGGGTCCAGGCCGTACGGGCGGGTCTGGGCCATCGCCAGGATCTTGCCGGTGCCGGGCTCCATCATGGTCGCCGCGGCCGACACCTGGTCGGTCACGTTGACCTTCTTGGTGACGGCGTTCTGGGCGGCGGCCTGCTTGTCCGGGTCCAGCGTGGTGTAGATGTTCAGGCCGCCGGTGTCCCACAGCTTCTTGCGGTCGTCGGCGTTCTTGCCGAAGGCCGGGTCCTGCTTGACCACGTGGCGCACGTAGTCGCAGAAGAAGCCCATGCCCGCCTGGGCGGTGATGCAGCCGTTCTGCGGGTCCTTGTACTTGAGACCCAGCGGGGCGGCCTTCGCCTCGGCCGCCTGCTGGGGGGTGATGTGCTTGTTCTCCAGCATCTTGTCGATGACGACGTTGCGGCGCTTCACCGTGTTGTCGGGGTAGCGCACCGGGTCGTACTGCGACGGGTTCTGGACCACGCCGGCGAGGGTGGCGGCCTCGGCGACGGTCAGGTCCTTGTTGCTCTTGCTGAAGTAGCGCTGGGACGCGGCCTCGACCCCGTAGGCCTGGTGGCCGTAGAAGGTGATGTTGAGGTAGTTGGTGAGGATCTGATCCTTGGTCAGGTCCTCCTCCAGCTTGATCGCGACCTTGAGCTCCTGGATCTTGCGGCCCAGGGTCTTGCGCTGCGCCTCCAGGACGGCCGCCTGGTCGTCGCCGGCCTTCTCCACGTTGACGTTCTTGACGTACTGCTGGGTCAGCGTGGAGGCGCCCTGGGAGGCGGTGCCGCTCTCCGCGTTCTTGCCGACGGCGCGCAGGACGCCCTTGAGGTCGACGGCGCCGTGCTCGTAGAAGCGGGCGTCCTCGATGTCCACCTGGGCGTGCCGCATGAAGGGCGACATCTGGTCGGCGGTGAGGACGGTGCGGTCGCGCTCGTAGACCTTGGCGATCAGGCCGCCCTTGGCGTCGAAGATCTGGGTCGCCTGGGTGAGCGGCGGGGTCTTGAAGTCGTCGGGGATGTTCTGGAAGCTCTCCGCCGTGTCCTTGGCGGTCAGGCCCATGGCACCGACGGCAGGCAGGGCGAGGCCTGCCAGCAGGACTCCGGAGAGCACGCTGACGCCCAGGAACTTCACGCCGTTGCCGACGTGGTCCATCGGTGATCCGCCGCTCTTGCGTCGCGGAGCTCCGGGATTGCCTGGGGGCTGGGGTGCCGATGGGCGCTTCGGTGCCATGGGGAGAACCCTACGTCCCCGAATCCCGTACATCGGGGCAGGTGTTCGCCTAGGCTTGTCACAAGCTTGCGACAGCTTCGGTGCGTCAACATCGCTCACTCTTGTGAGTGCGGAGACTTGCCCGAATTGCTCACCCTTGTCCGGGTTTTGAGGCAGCTGTGGCCTGTTGTGTTCGAGTGAACGGTTGCGCTGCGTGACGGCGCCTGTGGCGAGAGTGGGGGCCTCACGGCTCGCAAGTGCCGCGACCTGCGATCACTCCAACGAGTGAGATGACAGATACCCATAGTCCGATCGGGTCATTCGAGATTGAGCCCGAAGGGGCTGTTGCAAGCAGTCCATCTTCCGTAACGTCCTCAACTGGCAACGGTGAATATGCCGTTGCCGCCGTGGGGGAGCCTCGAATCATCGGGAGAGGACGGCGCCGGCATGGGCTGGGTTGACGACTGGAGTGCGCAGGCCGCCTGCCGCACGAGTGATCCGGACGAACTGTTCGTCCAGGGGGCGGCACAGAACCGGGCGAAGGCGGTGTGCAGTGGGTGCCCCGTCCGGACGGAGTGCCTCGCGGACGCGCTGGACAACCGGGTGGAGTTCGGGGTGTGGGGCGGGATGACGGAACGCGAGCGCCGGGCGCTGCTGCGCCGCCGCCCGACGGTCATGTCGTGGCGGAGGCTGCTGGAGACCGCCCGCACCGAGTACGAGGAGTCCCTCGCGACCGGCGTGATACTGACGGACTACGCCCAGGCGGGCTGACCCGGGCCGCACCTCGCGGTCCGGGGCTCCCCCCGTTCCGGCCCGGACCACCCGGCCGGAGTGCCCGGACCACTCGGACCGACCCTTACCCGGCCAGGCCCCCACCCGGCCCGGACTGCGCCGCGCCCGGACTGCGTCGCGCCACCAGCCGGCCCCCACCGGCCCCGGCCCGGACTACGCCGCGCCGCTGAGCCGGCCCCCGATGGCCCGCAGCCCGTCCAGGTCGTGGACGTCACCCGGCAGCGCGGCCACCTCCACGATCGGCACGTCCGGGTACACCGAGACGAACCGGTCCCGGGTCCGCCGCTCGCGCCCCATGATCTGCATCCGCTCGGCGTGCAGCCGCAGCAGTCCGGCCGCCAGCAGCTCCGCCTCTGGCGAGGAGTGCTCCGAGCCGTTCTCCTCCAGGGCCTCGGCCGCCGCCAGCGCCCGCTCCGCGGTGAGCTGCGGCGCGCCCGTGCTGTGCACCCGGTTGAGCACCAGTCCGGCCAGCGGCATCCGGTCCGCGGCGAGCCGGTCCACGAAGTACGCCGCCTCGCGCAGCGCGTCCCGCTCCGGCGCCGCCACCACCAGGAACGCCGTGCCCGGCGCCTTCAACAGCTGGTAGGTGCGGTCGGCGCGCTCGCGGAAGCCGCCGAACATCGAGTCCATCGCGCTGACGAAGGTCTGTACGTCGGTGAGCAGCTGGGCGCCGAAGATCTTGCCCAGGGTGCCGGTGAGTAGGCCCATCCCGGCGTTGAGGAAGCGCATCGCGCTGCGGCCGCCGACCTTGGCGGGCGCGGTCAGGATCCGGATCACCCGGCCGTCCAGGAAGGACCCGAGCCGGTTGGGGGCGTCCAGGAAGTCCAGTGCCGAGCGGGACGGCGGGGTGTCCACGACGATGAGGTCCCACTCCTCGGCGGCGCGCAGCTGCCCGAGTTTCTCCATCGCCATGTACTCCTGCGTGCCCGCGAAACCGGCCGACAGGGACTGGTAGAACGGGTTCTCCATGATCGCCTTGGCCCGTTCGGGCTCGGCGTGGGCCAGCACGACCTCGTCGAAGGTCCGCTTCATGTCGAGCATCATGGCGTGGAGCCGGCCGTCCCCGGCCACCCCCTTGACCACCCGGGGGGTGTTGTCCAGCTCGGTCAGACCCATGGACTGGGCCAGCCGCCGGGCCGGGTCGATGGTCAGCACCACGACCTTGCGGCCGCGCTCGGCGGCCCGCAGGCCGATCGCCGCGGCGGTGGTGGTCTTGCCGACGCCGCCGGAGCCGCAGCAGACGATGATCCGGGTCTTCGGGTCGTCGATCAGCTCGTCCACCGCGAGCCGGTTCCCGCCGTTGCCACCCCGGCCGACGCCACCACCACCCCGGCCGACGCCACCACCACCCCGGCCCTCGCTGCCGCCACCGCTGCCGCCGTTCGCCGGAGTCACGCCGCCCCCTGCCGCTTGAGTTCGCCCGCCAGCCGGTACAGCCCGCCGAGGTCCACGCCCTCGCCCAGCAAGGGGAGTTCGTACGTCGGGAGCCGCAGCTGCTGCAGGTCGGCCCGCTGCGCGCGCTCCAGTTCGACCCGCTCGGCGTGCTCCCTGGCCTGCTCCAGCAGCGGGTCGATCAGCGGCTCGACCGCCGCCCGGACCGTCTCCGCCTTGCGCGAGCGCCCGCCCAGCCCGGCCTCGCCGAGCGCCAGCGCGACCTCCTCGCGGTGGTCCCCGTCCACCGCGGCCACCGCGGCCGCGTCCAGCAGCGGGGGCCGGACCATGTTGACCATCACCCCGCCCACCGGGAGCTTCGCCTCGCGCAGTTCCGCGAAGCCGTCGACCGTCTCCTGCACCGGCATCTCCTCCAGCAGGGTGACCAGGTGCACCGCCGTCTCCGGGGACCGCAGCACCCGCATCACGGCCTGCGCCTGGGTGTGTATCGGGCCGATCCGGGCCAGCCCGGCGACCTCGGAGTTGACGTTCAGGAACCGGGTGATCCGCCCGGTCGGCGGGGCGTCCATCACCACCGCGTCGTAGCGCCGCCGCCCGTCCGGGCCCTTGCGGCGGGCCGCCTCGCAGGCCTTGCCGGTGAGCAGCACGTCCCGTACGCCGGGGGCGATGGTGGTGGCGAAGTCGACGAAGCCGACCTTCTGCAGCGCCTTGCCGGCCCGGCCGAGCTTGTAGAACATCTCCAGGTACTCGAGCAGCGCCAGCTCGGTGTCGATCGCCAGTGCGAGCACCTCGCCGGGCCCGCCCTCGCCGGCCGGCAGCCCCAGTTGGGGGCGGGAGACCGAGGCGATCCGGCGCTCCTCGTAGGGGAGGGCGGCGATCCCGAACAGCTCGGCGATGCCCTGCCGCCCCTCGACCTCGATCAGCAGCACCCGACCGCCGTCGGCGGCCAGGGCCAGCGCCAGCGCGGCGGCCAGCGTGGTCTTCCCGGTGCCGCCCTTGCCGCTGACCACGTGCAGCCGGACCCCCTCCCAGTCGGGGTCGCGCCGGGTCGCCTGGCCGGGGGTGCGTGCCACGCTGCGTCTCCGTCCGTCTCCGTCCCTGCGGGCGCCCCTCCTGCGGGGTGCCCCTGCCGAGGGGGCCGCTCGCGGACGAGGGCGCCCCTCCACGAGGGTGCCGCTCCGTACGGACGCCCCTCCCTGCGGGTGCCCCCTCGCGAGGACGCCCTCTCGCGAGGGTAACCAGGGAGCGCTCCCGATGCCCGGAGCACCTGGGGTGCCAGGACTGAATCATGCCCCCTTTGTGCTCCACCTCACACGCCGGTCGGCGAGGGCCCGTACGGCGGCCCGTACGGCGGCTGCGCGGCGGCCCGTACGGCGGCCCGGGCGGCGGCGATCGCCGGGACACCTCGTCTAGAGTCTGGCCATGACCAAGTGGGAATACATGACGGCGCCCCTGCTGGTGCACGCCACCAAGCAGATCCTGGACAACTTCGGCGAGGACGGCTGGGAGCTGGTCCAGGTCGTGCCCGGCCCGAACCCGGAGCAGCTGGTGGCCTACTTCAAGCGGGAGAAGAACGCATGAGCAAGGTCGAGTCGAAGCTCGCCGAGCTGGGCCTGACCCTGCCGCCGGTGGCCGCCCCGGTCGCCGCCTACGTGCCGGCCGTCCGGTCCGGTGAGTTCGTGTTCACCTCCGGCCAGCTGCCGGTCGTCGGCGGCAAGCTGGTGAGCACCGGCAAGGTCGGTGCCGAGGTGTCCCCGGAGGAGGCCAAGGAGCTCGCGCAGACCTGCGCGCTGAACGCCCTGGCCGCCGTGAAGTCGGTGATCGGCGACCTGGACCTGATCGAGCAGGTCGTGAAGGTGGTCGGCTTCGTCGCCTCCGCCCCCGACTTCATCGGCCAGCCCGCCGTGATCAACGGTGCCAGCGAACTGCTCGGCACCGTGCTGGGCGAGGCCGGTGTGCACGCCCGCAGCGCCGTCGGCGTCGCGGTGCTGCCGCTGGACGCCCCGGTCGAGGTCGAGCTCCAGGTGCGCGTCAAGAGCGCCTGACCCCGAGCGTGATCACGAAGGCGGGGTCGGGCCTGTCCAACCCCGCCTTCGTGCGCTTAGCATCCGGGCATGGACCATCGAGCAACGACGCTCCCGATGCCGCCCGGCTGGCCTGCCCGGATCCGGGCGGTCGACTCCGGCCTGCTCACCCCGGCGGTGGCCAGACCCGCCGCGACGGTCGTGCTGCTGCGCGACGCCGCCGACGGGCCGGAGGCCTACCTGCTGCGCCGCCGCACCTCGATGGCCTTCGCGGCCGGGATGTACGCCTACCCGGGCGGCGGGGTGGACCCGCGGGACGCCGAGGTCGAGACCGGCTGGGCCGGGCCCTCGCCCGAGGAGTGGGCGCAGCGGCTCGGGGTGGACGCCCGGACGGCGCGGGCGGTGGTCTGCGCGGCGGTGCGCGAGACCTTCGAGGAGGCCGGCGTGCTGTTGGCCGGACCGGACCCGGAGAGCGTCGCCGCGCCGCGCGACTGGTCCGCGGAGCGGGCCGCGCTGGAGGCGCACGAGCTGTCCTTCGCCGAGTTCCTGCGGGACCACGGCCTGGTGCTGCGCAGTGACCTGCTGGGCGGCTGGGCCCGCTGGATCACCCCGGAGTTCGAGGAGCGGCGCTACGACACCTGGTTCTTCGTCGCCGCCCTGCCGGCCGGGCAGCGCGCGGCGCTGGAGGTCGGCGAGGCCGACCGGGTCGCCTGGCTGACGCCCGCCGAGGCGGTCCGGGGGCACCGGGAGGGCCGGTTCGGCATGCTGCCGCCGACGGTCACGGTGCTGCGGGAGCTGTCGTCGGTGCGGACCGCCGCCGAGGCACTGGACGCGGCCGCCGACCGGGTGCTGGAGCCGGTGCTGGGCCGGGCCGAGGTCCGCGGCGACCGGATGACGGTCCGCTGGCCCGGGTACGACGAACTGACCATCGACGGGGAGTTCCCCGCCGAGGAATCCTGACCCCCCTCCGTACGAGGACCCCTCCGTACGGACCCCCTCGTACCAACCGTTGTACGAACCCCTCGTACGACCCTCGTACGACCCCTGGTACGAACCGTTGCACGACGACTTCGAGAGACGCCGACCGGAAAGGACCGACGACCGATGGACCACGACGATGTGGCTCGCCGGACGGCCCCCGAGCTGCCCGCCCGCCGAGTGATCCCCCGTTCCGCGGCCTGTGACGGTCCGGTCCCGTTCGTCGAGGTCGCCCAGCGCGCCCTCGTCCGGGCCCTGCCGCTGCGGGCCCTGCACCGCGGCCTGGAGGGCAACCGGTGAGCGGGCGGAGCGGGCGGATCGTCGAGGGGCGCGTGGCGGCATGAGCGGAGTCCTGCCGGGCGACCCCGCCGCGGTGGTGGGCGGGGAGGCCACCGCCCGGGCGCTGTGCGTGCTGGCGCCGAACCCGTCGCCGATGACCCTGGACGGCACCAACACCTGGCTGCTCTCCGAGCCCGGCTCGGACCTCGCGGTGGTGATCGACCCCGGCCCGCTGCACGAGGGCCACCTGCGCCGGGTGCTCGACCTCGCCGAGGAGCGCGGCAAGCGGATCGCGCTCACCCTGCTGACCCACGGCCACGCCGACCACTCCGAGGGCGCGGCCCGGTTCGCCGAGCTGACCGGCACCGAGGTGCGGGCCCTGGACCCGGCGCACCGGCTGGGCTCCGAGGGCCTGGTCGGCGGCCAGCGGCTGGACGTCGGCGGCCTCGACCTGCGGGTGGTCGCCACCCCCGGCCACACCTCGGACTCGCTGACCTTCCACCTGCCGGACGACGGCGCGGTCCTCACCGGGGACACCGTGCTCGGCCGTGGCACCACGATGGTCGCCCACCCGGACGGCCGGCTCGGGGACTACCTGGACTCGCTGCGCCACCTGCACACGATGGCCTCCGCGCACGGCGTGCGGACGGTGCTGCCCGGCCACGGGCCGGTGCTCGCGGACGCGCTGGGCGCGGTCGACTACTACCTGGCGCACCGGGCCACCCGGCTCGCCCAGGTGGAGACCGCGGTCGAGGCGGGCTGCCGGACGGCCGCCGAGGTGGTCGCCCGGGTCTACGCGGACGTGGACCGGGCGCTCTGGCCGGCCGCCGAGCTGTCGGTGCGGGCCCAGCTGGAGTACCTGGAGGACCACGGGCTGATCCCGGACCAGGGCTGACCCCGGTCCGGGACCTCACCGGCCCCGGACCGGTCCCGGACCGGTCGGGGAACGCCGAAGGGCCCGTCCGGCTCGGACGGGCCCTTCGCGGTGCTCGGAGCGTCAGCGCGAGCGGCGCGACAGCCGCTCGACGTCCAGCAGGACCACCGCGCGTGCCTCCAGCTTCAACCAGCCGCGGCCGGCGAAGTCGGCGAGCGCCTTGTTGACCGTCTCGCGGGAGGCGCCGACCAGCTGGGCCAGCTCCTCCTGGGTGAGGTCGTGGGCGACGTGGATGCCCTCCTCGGACTGCACGCCGAAGCGGCGGGAGAGGTCCAGCAGGGCCTTGGCGACACGCCCGGGCACGTCGGAGAAGACCAGGTCGGACATCACGTCGTTGGTCCGGCGCAGTCGGCGGGCGATGGCCCGCAGCAGCGCGATGGAGACCTCGGGGCGGGCGTGCAGCCAGGGCTGCAGGTCGCCGTGGCCGAGGCCGAGCAGCTTGACCTCGGTCAGCGCGCTGGCGGTGGCGGTGCGCGGGCCCGGGTCGAACAGCGACAGCTCGCCGATCATCTCGCTGGGGCCGAGCACGGCCAGCATGTTCTCGCGGCCGTCCGGCGAGGCACGGTGCAGCTTGACCTTGCCCTCGGCGACGACGTACAGCCGGTCGCCCGGGTCGCCCTCGTGGAACAGCGACTCACCACGGGCGAGGGTGACCTCGGTCATGGAAGCGCGCAGCTCGCCGGCCTGTTCGTCGTCGAGTGCCGCGAAGAGTGCGGCGCGCCGCAGAACGTCGTCCACGTGCTTCCTCCTTCTCGGCCGTCCGGCGGGTGGGCCGTCCGGCGCAAGTTCCGTTCAGTGTTCTGCATCACCAAGCATGGCGCATGTCGCTCCGATCATATGAGGAGGGGGTGTGTCCGGGTGTGCCGTGCGGGGCCATTCGTACCGGCGGGTCACGGGGCGGGGCGCCCGGCGGCGGCCGTCCGGTCGCCTTCCCGACCGTCCTGATCGAAGAGGGAGTCGCCCACGGCGGTGCGGGCGGAGAGGACGGCGTGCCCGGCCCGGTGGGCGCTGGTCAGGCCGGCCGTACGCAGGGCGGTGAGGTGCTGGGAGACCGCGGCCGGGGACAGTCCGGTCCGGCGGGCCAGCTCGGTGGTCGAGGCCGGGGAGTCCAGTTCGGCCAGCAGCCGGGCCCGGGAGCGGCCGAGGACGGCGGCCAGCGCGTCGGTGCGCGCGGCCGAGCCCGGGCGCTCCTCCCAGAGCGCGGCCGTGCCGCGCGCCGGGTAGACCAGCTGCGGCGGGTCCGGCGGCAGCACCCGGGTGAGCACCCGCGGCCAGGCGAAGGCCGAGGGGACCAGCAGCAGTCCGGCCGCGGCGTTCAGCCGGTTCACCGCGCAGTGGCGGTCCTCCAGCCGCAGTGCGGTGCCGTCCCAGCGGACCGTCCCGTGCAGGTCGTCCAGCATCCGCGCGCTGCCGTGCTCGGCGGCCTGCCGGGAGCGGTGGAAGACGTCCGCGGCCAGCAGCGCGCTGATCCGGGCCCAGTACGGGGCGAGCGCCAGCTCCCAGTACGCCTCGATCTCGGCGGCCAGCCGGGGCAGCTGGCCCGCCGGGTCGCGGTGCAGCGGTTCCAGGCCGGCGGGCAGCCTGCCGCCGGCCTCGGCGGCCAGGATGTCGAGGTCGGCGCGGACCTGCCCGGCGCCGGTCGCGGTGATCGCGGCCAGCTCCTCGGCGAGGGTGGTCGAGCAACCCGCCGGGGCGGGGTTGAGGAAGTCGGGCAGGTGGCCCTCGGGCGGGACCATCGCGGCCAGTCGTCCCCGGTCGAGTCCGGCGGCGACCAGCCGTCCGCGCACCTGGCCGGCCCAGCGGCGGTGCAGCGCGGGGACGGGGGAGCGGGCCAGGGCGCGCAGGCTGGTCACCACCTCCTGCATCGGGCTGACCGCGAACCGGGTCAGCGCCAAGTCCTGGGTGGAGAAGTGGAGTTCCGTCCGCACGCCGTGGCTCCCTTCGGAAGATTCGGCCCCAGCTTAATCACTGGTGGCGGGCCCGGAGCGGGGCGCAGGATGCCTGTGTTCCCACCGATCCGTACGAAAGCCGGTGACCACCATGTCCACCATCCCCGAGGCCCGCGAGCGGGCGCTGCGGCTGCGCGAACTCCTCGCGGAGGGCGTGCTCGTCCTGCCCAACGCCTGGGACGCGGGCAGCGCCGCGGTGATCGCCTCGGCCGGCGCCCGGGCCATCGCCACCACCAGCGGCGGCGTCTCCTGGTCGCTCGGACACGGCGACGGCCAGCGGATGGACCGGGCGGCAGCGGTCGCGGCGGCCCGCCGGGTCGTCGCCGCGGTGGACCTGCCGGTCACCGTCGATGCCGAGGGCGGCTACGGGCCGCTGCCCGCCGACGTGGCCGCGACCGTCACCGAACTGGTCGGCGCCGGCGCGGCCGGGGTCAACCTGGAGGACTCGACGGCCGTCGGCGGGCCGCTGTTCCCGGTGGCCGAGCAGGCCGAGCGGCTGCGCGCGGCCCGGACGGCGGCCGCGGCGGCCGGACTGCCCGAGCTGCTGGTCAACGCCCGGACCGACGTCTTCCTGTTCGGACTGGGCGGGCTCGACGACGTCCTGGACCGGGCCGAGGCCTACGCGCAGGCGGGCGCCGACGGCCTGTTCGTCCCCGGGCTGCTGGACCTCGACACCCTCACCGAGCTGTGCCGGCGCTCCCCGCTGCCGGTGAACGCGATGGCCGGGCCGGGCGGGCCGGCCGTCGCCGAGCTGGCCGCCACCGGGGTACGGCGGATCAGCGTCGGCACCGGCCTCGCCCAGGCCGCGTACACGGTGGCCCACCGGGCCGCCGTCGAGCTGCTCGGCGCCGGGACGCTGGCGGAGCTCGACGGGGCGCTCGGCTTCGGGGAGCTGAACGGGCTCTACTGACCCGCTACCGGTCGGTACGGGCCGTACGGGCCGTACGGGCCGTACGGGCCGTACAGCCCGTACCGGCCTACAGGCTCTGTGAGAGCTCAGCCCGTGAAGCCCAGCCCAGCCCGGCCAGGCTCTGCTCGATCCGGGCGCGGTGGGCGGCCTCCCAGTCGTCCAGGGTCTCGGCGGCCTCCTTGGCCAGCTTGGCCCGGGCCGCCTCCAGGACCGCCGTCCGCTCGGCGGCGGGCACCGCCACGACGCCCTCCTCGTCGGCCACCACGATGTCGCCGGGAGCCACCAGCACGCCGCCGCAGCGCACCGGGACGCCGTGGGCGCCCAGCTGCTTCTTGGCGCCGGGGATCGGGATGACGCCCCGGGCGACCACCGGGAAGCCCAGGTCGCGGACCTCGGCGAGATCCCGGATCAGGCCGTCGGTCACGAAGGCGGCGACGCCCCGGCGCTGGGCCACCGCGCAGACGTTGCCGCCGGCCAGCGCGTAGTCCAGGTCGCCGGACTCCACCACGATCACCGCGCCGGGCTCGGCCCGGTAGATCGCGGCGTGCAGCATCAGGTTGTCGCCGGGCGGGCACTGCACGGTGAAGGCCGGCCCGGCCACCCGGGGCATGCCCGCCCACAGCGGACGCAGTCCGATGTCCATGACCCGGGCGCGGCCCAGGACGTCGGCCAGGGTGGTGGTGGGAATGTCCGCGAAGTCCTTGAAGTCCCCGTCCATGCTTCCTCTTTCCTCGATCGTTCCCTCGATGGTCGGACGATCGGAAGACTAGAACGGGCCGGTCGACGGAGCACCGGAACCCTGGCGCCCGTCCGCGCCCGTACGCGCCGGCACCCGCCCGCCACGTCCTCGGCCGACCCGGAGCACGGCCGTCCGCTCTTCCTCCTTGATCCGCCCCAAGCGGTCCGCCGCTCGGCGTAGCCTTCGTGCATGGCAGAGAGCAAGGCCCGGAAGACCGCGACCAAGCCGGCGGCGGAGCCCGCTGCGAAGACGGCCGCGAAGAAGACGGTGGCCGAGAAGACGGCCGCGAAGAAGACGGCGGCCGCGAAGACGGCGGTGAGGCCGAGGAAGCCCGAGTCGCACCTGGCGATGGTGCGGCGGGCCCGGCGGATCAACCGCGAGCTGGCGGAGCTGTACCCGTACGCCCACCCGGAGCTGGACTTCGAGAACCCGTTCCAGCTGCTGGTGGCCACCGTGCTGTCGGCGCAGACCACCGACCTGCGGGTGAACCAGACCACCCCGGCGCTGTTCGCGAAGTACCCGACGCCCGAGGACATGGCGGCGGCGAACCCGGAGGAGCTGGAGGAGATCATCCGCCCGACCGGTTTCTTCCGGAACAAGGCGAAGTCGCTGATCGGCCTCTCGACCGCGCTGCGCGACGAGTTCGGCGGTGAGGTCCCGGGTCGGCTGGCCGACCTGGTGACCCTGCCCGGGGTCGGTCGCAAGACCGCCAACGTGGTGCTCGGCAACGCCTTCGGAGTCCCCGGGATCACCGTGGACACCCACTTCGGGCGGCTGGCCCGCCGGTTCGGCTGGACCACCGAGGACGACCCGGTGAAGGTCGAGCTGGCCGTCGCCGAGATCTTCCCGAAGTCGGAGTGGACGATGCTGTCGCACCGCGTGGTCTTCCACGGCCGGCGGATCTGCCACTCCCAGAAGCCCGCCTGCGGGGCCTGCCCGATCGCGCCGCTCTGCCCCGCGTACGGGGAGGGCGAGCTGGATCCGGAGAAGGCCCGCAAGCTGCTCAAGTACGAGATGGGCGGCCAGCCCGGCCAGCGGCTCAGGCCGCCGTCGGACTTCCCCGGCGAGGCTGCCGCCCGCGCCGACGCGACCGCCCACCAGGGGCGGGTCGCGGACCAGGGGGTGGAAGCGTGACCGAGGGTGTTGTCGAGCGGAACGACCTGCCGGGCTGGCTGGAGCCGGTCCGGGACGCGGCCGAGCGGGTGCTGCCGGAGCAGCTGAGCCGCTTCCTGCCGCCGAGCGAGGGCGGTCGGGCGGCGGCGGTGCTGATGCTGTTCGGCGAGGGCCCCGACGGGCCGGACCTGCTGCTGATCGAGCGGGCCCGCTCGCTGCGCTCGCACGCCGGCCAGCCGTCCTTCCCGGGCGGCGCGCTGGACCCGGAGGACGGCGACCCGGACGGCTCCGGCCCGATCGCGGCGGCGCTGCGCGAGGCCTGGGAGGAGACCGGCCTGGACCCGGCCGGGGTGCAGGTCTTCGCCGCGCTGCCCCGGCTGTACATCCCGGTGAGCCGCTTCGTGGTCACCCCGGTGCTGGGCTGGTGGCGCGAGGAGTCGCCGGTGCGGCCGGTGGACCGGGGCGAGACCGGCGCGGTGTTCCGGGTGACGATCGCCGACCTCGCCGACCCGGCGAACCGGGTCCGGCTGCGGCACCCGTCCGGGCACGTCGGGCCGGCCTTCGCGGTGGCCGGGCGGCTGGTCTGGGGGTTCACCGCCGGGGTGATCGACCGGGTGCTGCACCACAGCGGGCTGGAGCGGCCGTGGGACCCGTCCCGGGTCGTCGACCTCTCGGACGACGCCCTGGCGCTCGTCCAGGGCGACCTCGAGCACTCCCGGGTCCTGCCGGGCGGCGGCGCCGACGGTTCGTGACGGACCGTCGGCGCGGCACGGTCGCGAAGCGTGGGAGGGTGTCGGAGTGAACGTGCTGGATGTGCTGCTGGTCCTCGCCGCCGTCGGATTCGCCATTTCGGGCTACCGGCAGGGCTTCGTGGTGGGCGTCCTGTCGCTGGTCGGCTTCCTCGGCGGCGGCCTGCTGGCCGTCCAGCTGCTGCCGCTGCTGCTCGACCACCTCAGCCCCGGCACCACGGCCTCGGTGGTGGCCGTGGTGGTGGTGATCGTCTGCGCCGCGATCGGCCAGGCGGTCACCGCGCACTACGGCTGGAAGCTGCGCGGCCACATCGACCGCCGTCCGGCCCGGGTGCTGGACGCGTCCGGCGGCGCGGTGGTCAACGTGATCTCGATGCTGCTGGTCGCCTGGCTGATCGGCTCCGCGCTGGCCGGCACGTCCCTGCCGACGGTCTCCAAGCAGGTCCGCTCCTCGGCGATCCTCAGCGGCGTCCAGGAGGCGCTGCCGGGTGACGCGCCGAACTGGTTCTCCGACTTCTCCAAGGTGCTCGCCCGCAACGGCTTCCCGCAGGTCTTCAACCCCTTCGAGCACGAGCCGATCACCCAGGTCGACACCCCGGACCCGGCGCTGGCCAACAGCCCGGCGGTGGCCCGGGCGCGGCAGAGCCTGGTCAAGGTGGTCGGCACCGCGACCTCCTGCGGCAAGACCCTGGAGGGCAGCGGCTTCGTCTTCGCCCCGCACCGGGTGATGACCAACGCCCACGTGGTGGGCGGCGTCGACGAGCCGACCGTGCAGATCGGCGGCGTCGGCCAGCTGTACGACGCCACGGTGGTCCGCTACGACTGGCAGCGCGACATCGCCGTCCTGGACGTGCCCAAGCTCAACGCGCCCGCACTGACCTTCGCGGGCGAGGCGAGGACCAACGACAGCGCGATCGTCGCGGGCTTCCCCGAGAACGGCGCCTTCAACGTCCAGCCCGCCCGCATCCGCGGCCGGATCCAGGCCAACGGCCCGGACATCTACCACCGCGGCCAGGTGGTGCGCGACGTCTACTCGGTGCGCTCGCTGGTCCGCCAGGGCAACAGCGGCGGCCCGCTGCTCACCCCGGACGGCCAGGTGTACGGCGTGGTCTTCGCCAAGTCCCTGGACAGCGCCGACACCGGGTACGTGCTGACCTCGGCCGAGGTGCGCGAGGACGCGACGGCGGGCAGCACCGCGAGCGGCCGGGTGGACACCCAGGGCTGCGCGCTCTGAGACCGCGCCCCGAAACCGCGGGGCCCGCCGGTGCGGGATCCGTCGTACCGTCAGGCCGCCCTGGTAGCCTCGGCGGCGCTCACCCGTTCGGCTCAACCGGGTTGCCGTCCCGGAGTGAGTCAACGGGAGGTCGTGGTAGTCCGATGATGGGTCATTCGCACGCGGTGAGCGGGGCGATGCTGTACGCGGCCTCGGCCCCGTTCCTGCCCCCGCTGCTGCTGCACACCACGCTGCAGCCGGCGGACATACTGATGGGCACGGTGCTGTGCGCGGGCGCGGCACTGCTGCCGGACCTCGACCACCACGACGGTTCGATCGCCAACTTCCTCGGCCCGCTCTCCAAGGCGCTCTGCCGCTTCGTGGCCTGGGCCTCCGGCGGGCACCGGCACGCCACCCACTCGCTGCTGTTCGTGGCGCTGATGGGCGGCGGCACCTGGGCCGGCGTCACCTTCCTGGGCCGCTACTTCACCCTCACGGTGACGTTCTTCCTGCTGGCACTGGCGGTCAAGGCGCTGCGGCTCTGCCCGCCGAGCAACGGCCCGGAGGCGTGGATCACCGTCATCGGCCTGGCCGCGCTCGGCACCTTCGGGATGAACACCTGGATGCCCAACGCGCCCGGCTGGCTGCCGTACGCGGTCGGGCTGGGCACGCTGGCGCACCTGCTGGGCGACTGCCTGACCAAGAAGGGCGCGCCGCTGCTGTGGCCGCACAAGGAGCGCTACGAGATCGTGCTGATCAAGCGCAGCGGCAACAACGTCGAGACCAAGGTGCTGGTGCCGATCATGTCGGTGGCGACCTTCGTGCTGCTCTGGTTCACGGCGCTGTCACCGCAGATCGTGAACTAGGCGCAGAACGCCAACTAGCCGCAGAACGTGAATCAGCCGCAGAGCGTGAACTGAACGGCGGCCGGAAGCGGCGCGGGGCCTCAGGTCTCGCGCCGCAGCCGTGCGCCCACCCACCGGGCGCGCCGGCCGAGGATGCGCGGGATGCCCAGCTGCCGCTGCGCCCCGCGCTGGCGGCGGTCGAGGCCCTCGAAGCCGAGGTCCTCCGCCCGGTCCGGGAGGTGTGCGGGGCGCTGGGGACTGTTGTGGCGTCGGCCGCGCGGGGCGTCGTCGCGATCGGGCATCCAGGTCATACCGGAATGGATGCCCCTGGGCCGGAGGGAGTAACCGCCCGGGTGCGCCGAAACTGGCCCATGCGCATGTCATATGAGCGCAACATCAAGGGAGTTGGGACTTCCGACCCCTTCCGGGAGCCCTGGGGAGGGCCCTCCGGTCGTCACTCCTTGTGGCGACCGACCCAGTCCAGCAGCTCCGCCGTGAACTCCTCCGGAGCCTCCTCGTGCGGGAAGTGCCCGACCCCCGGCAGCAGCCGCCAGCGGTACGGCGCCGCCACGTACTCGCCGCCGCCCAGTGCGGTGTGCGACAGCAGCACCGGGTCCGCGGCGCCCTGGACGTGCAGGGTCGGTGCGGTGATCGGCTTCTTCATCCGGCGGGCGAACTGGATGCCGTCCGGCCGGGCCATCGAGCGCAGCAGCCAGCGGTACGGCTCGATCGAGCAGTGCGCGGTGCTGGGGATCTGGATCGCCTGCCGGTACGCGTGCACCGCCGCCCCGTCCAGCTTGTTCGGCCCGGCCCACTCGTCCAGGTAGCGGCCCACCAGCGCCGCGTCGTCGGCGACCAGGCGGCGTTCCGGTATCCACGGCCGCTGGAAGCCCAGGACGTGGTCGAAGGCGGCGATCTGCTTGCGGTCCGTCAGCAGCGCCCGGCGCAGGTCCCGGGGGTGCGCCGCGGAGACCGCGGTGAGGCTCTGGATCACCGAGGGGCGCATCACCGCCGCCACCCAGGCCAGGGTGCCGCCGGAGGCGTGCCCCACCAGGTGCGCGCGGCGCTCGCCGAGCGAGCGGATCACCCCGGTGATGTCCAGGGCGAGGTTGCCCGGGTCGTAGCCGCGCGGGGTGCGGTCGCTGCCGCCGATGCCGCGCAGGTCGAGCGCCACGGCGCGGTAGCCGGCCTCGGCCAGCGCGGTCAGCTGGTGGCGCCAGGCCCACCAGTACTCGGGCCAGCCGTGCACCAGCAGCACCAGCGGGCCGGAGCCCAGCTCGGTGATGTGGAAACGGGCGCCGTTGGCCGCCAGGTCGCGGTGCTTCCACGGACCGGACTGCCGGATGCTCCACGCCTCGGCAGCGGCGTCCTCGGACCGCCCGGGGGCGGCGGCGCCCTCGACGGCCTCCGGGCCGGTCTCCGGGCCGCCCTCGGGCCCCGAGGCGGGGCCGGAGACGGCGGACGGCTGCGCGGGAGCGGGCTTCTGGTCGAGCGGCATACCGAGAGCGTGTCACATCCGTGCGAAGGACACGTGCCCGGCACTCGCTGCGGGCGGGTCCGGGCACGTACGGGCGGGGGCGGTTACGGGATGCGGCCCAGGCCCCGGTCGATCTCCTCCTGGGTGGCCGGGCGCGGCCGGGCGTTCCTCAGCACCTCGGCGGTCTTCTGGGCGCCCTCGATGGTGCGCTCCGGCTTCTGGATCTTCTTGAAGAAGCGCCCCGCCAGCAGGAAGAGGACGGCGGCGAGCACCCAGTAGGCGGCTGCCACGATGAGGAAGGACCAGCCGAGCGACAGGCCCAGCGCGTGGATGCCGAAGGCGAACGCGGCGCTCAGCATCGGAACGGAGAACAGCAGCACCACGGCGGCGACGGCGCCCGAGACACCGCCGGCGACGCCGCGCTTGACGTCCGCCTTGATCTCGGACTTGGCGAGCGCGATCTCGTCGTGGACGAGTGCGCTCAGGTCGGCGGTGGCCGCCGCGAACAGCTGCCCCACCGAACGCTCGCCCTCGTAGGGCGCCCGGCCGTTGCTGGACGGGTCTGCGGCTCCTGTGGGCATCAGCGGTTCTCCTCTGCGGCTGTTGCGGCGTGACGCCGTCGCGGTGCGCGGTTTCCGGGGCCGGTGGGGGATCCGGAGGCGTCAGTGGTGTGTCGACAGCTCAGAATCATGCCCCTACCGGTCAGTCGGACACCACTCCGGGGCCCCGCCGGAGGGACGTGTCCTGGCTTCGGAAGGCGGCCGCGGGGTGCGGCGCGGCGTGGAGTGCGGTGCGGTGCGGGGCGCGGCGCGGACCCCCTCGGCGGGGCTCAGCGGTCGCTGCCGGGACCTTCGCCCGGCCGGGGCCGGGGTGCCTCGGCGAGCGCCGCCCGGTCGGCGGTCCGGGCCCGCCAGGCCGGATCGTCCTGCTGGTAGACGTCCGGGATGCCGTCGCCGTCCTCGTCCCGGTCCTCCTCCTCGCACAGGGCGCGGTAGTGCCGGTTGCGCAGCTTGAGCAGCACGGTGGCGACCACCGCGCAGAGCAGCGAGCCGACCAGGACGGCCGTCTTGGAGCGGTCGGCCAGCGCCAGGTCGTCCGGGAACGCCAGTTCGCTGATCAGCAGCGAGACGGTGAAGCCGATCCCGGCGAGCACCGAGACGGCGAACAGGTCGGCCCACTTGAGCTGGGGGTTCAGCTCGGCCCGGGTGAACCGGGCGGCCAGCCAGGTGCCGCCGAATATGCCCACCGTCTTGCCGACCAGCAGGCCGATCACGATGCCGAGCGGGGCGGCCTGGGTGAACACCTCGCGCAGGGCCGGGCCGGAGATCGTCACCCCGGCCGCGAACAGCGCGAACACCGGGACGGCCAGTCCGGCCGAGAGCGGGCGGACCAGGTGCTCGATGTGCTCGCCGGGGGAGTGCTGCTCGTCGCCCTCCCGGTGGCAGCGCAGCATCAGGCCCATTGCGACGCCGGCGACGGTGGCGTGGACGCCGCTCTCGTGCATCAGCGCCCAGACCACGAGGGCCAGCGGCACGAACAGGTACCAGCCCTTCACCCCGCGCCGGTGCAGGAACCAGAACAGCACCAGACCGGCGAAGGCCAGGCCGAGCGCCCAGAACTTGATCCCGGAGCTGTAGAAGACCGCGATGATCAGGATCGCGATCAGGTCGTCGACCACGGCCAGGGTCAGCAGGAAGGCGCGCAGCGCGGAGGGCAGGTGACTGCCGACCACGGCCAACACCCCGAGGGCGAAGGCGATGTCGGTGGCGGTCGGGATGGCCCAGCCGCCGGGGTGGCCGCCGCTGCCGGAGTTGACCAGGGCGAACAGGATCGCGGGCAGGGCGACGCCGCAGACGGCGGCGATCACCGGCAGCAGCGCGGCGCTCGGGGTGCGCAGCTCGCCCGCCACGAACTCGCGCTTGAGCTCGATGCCGGCCACGAAGAAGAAGACCGTCAGCAGGCCGTCCTTGGCCCAGTTGGCCAGGGTGAGGTCGAGGTGGAGCGGGGCGGAGGGGCCGATCCGGTGGTCGAGCACGCTCTCGTACGCGTTAGGCCAGACGTTGGCCCAGATCAGCGCGACCACGGCGGCGGCCAGCAGCAGCATCCCGCCGACCGTCTCGGTGCGCAGGGCGTTGGTGACGAAGGTGCGCTCGGGCAGCGACAGCCGGCCGAGGAACTGCCGGCGGCGGGTCGTCGGCTCGTGGGCGGGCGGCTGGTCGGTCACGGGGACCTCCTGGGGCTGGGAGCGGCAAACGGATGCACGGGTGGTGCAGTTGCCGACCAGACTTCCCGGCGCGCCCTGTGACGCCCGCGGATCCTGTCAAGGGCCTTGATGCGTCCTTAACAGTCTAGCGGGACGTTCAGGTGACATCCGGATTGTCCTAGTAAATGACTTAAGCCCTGAGGGCCGCTACTGCACTCCCGAGGAGCAGCGGACCGGTACCCGAACGGCCCAGGCCGAGTGCAGTCGGGTGAACGGCTCCCTAAGGTCGATCGCAGGCGCCCGCCCGATCCGGGCCGGTGCGCAGCCCTTCGGTTCCCGCTGTTCCCGCTGTTCCCGCTGTTCCCGCTGTTTCTGCTGGAGGCACGACCATGTCCGGTGGTGGCACCACCCTGCCCCAACCGCCCCTCTTACCCGGTGAGCCCGCCGACGCCGACCGGCATCCCGGCCGGGTGCTCCACCCGGACCCTCGTCCGGAGTTCGCCCCGGAGTTCGCCCCGAAGTGCCGTGTGGAGGCCGCCGAGGACGTCCCGGCGGACCTCGACCGGCTGCTCCGTCCGCTGTTCCGCTCCGCCGGACCGGACGGCGGCGTCGCCGTCGTGGTGATCCGCGGCGACGAGCGGACGGTCGCCTGCCGGGGGCACTCCGACCGCTCCGGCCGCCACCCGGTCCGGGCCGACACCCGCTTCGAGCTCGGGTCCGTGACCAAGACCTTCACCGGACTGCTGCTCGCCGAGATGGCCGCCCGCGGTGAGGTCCGCTACGACGACCCGATCGACCGCTACCTCCCCGCGAACGCCGTCCCCGGCTACCCGCACGAGCGGCCGATCACCCTGCTCCACCTGGCCACCCACACCTCCGGCCTGCCCCGACTGCCGGTCGGCCTGCTGCCGGCCGCGGCACCCCGGTGGTTCACCCGCCCGTACGCCACGTTCGGGCCGACCCACCTGCTCGACGCACTGTCACGGACCCCCGTCCGGGGCACCCCGGGCACCCAGGTGCGGTACTCCAACCTCGGCTCCGGGCTGCTCGGACTGCTGCTGGCCAACGCGGCCGGACAGCGCTACGACGACCTGCTGGCCACCCGGGTCTGCGGGCCGCTCGGCCTGCTGGACACCTCCAGCGGCCCAGGCCGGGAGGACGTCAGCGGGTACCGGCGCGGCCGACGGGTGCCGTCCTTCCGGCTGCCCGCTCTGCCGGGCGCCTCGGCACTGCGCTCCACCGCGGACGACATGCTCCGCTACCTCCAGGCCCACCTGTCGCTGGACGCCGTCCCGTTGCCCGAGCGGGCCGACGCGGCGGCGCTGCGTACGGCGCTCGGCGAGGTCCGTCGGCCGAGGGTGGGGCGGCGCCGGGGCGGTACCCGGCTCTGCGTGGGCTGGAACCAGTGGGGGCCGGGCGGTGCGCCGGGTGGTGTGCTGGGTGGGGGCGGCGCGGACGGCGCCGGCGGCGAGGCCGGTGCGATCGGCTCGGTCGGTGAACTGGCCGCGGTCGACGCGGTGGGGGTGCCGGCCGAGGGGGAGGGCGCCGAGGAGCTGGTGTTCCAGGTCGGGTCGACCCGGGGGTTCAGCACCTTCGTCGGGTTCAGTCCGCGGGCCCAGGTCGGGCTGGCGGTGCTGGCCGGAGCATGGACGGGAGTGCGGGTCCTGCGCGGCCGGGTCATCGTCCAGGGCGCCTACGAGACCCTGCGCACCCTGGCCGCCCAGCGCGGCACGGCGATCGGCACGGTGGCCGGTACCGCAGCGGTGGAGGGGTGAGCCCCGTACGACGTGACGACGTGACGCTGTGACGGCCTGATGCTGTGACGACGTGACGGCGGGGCCCCGGGTGGTGGTCACGCACCGCCCGGGGCCCCGCTCCGTATGGCTGCTGAAAGGCTTCTGACGCCTCGATCAGCCGTTGTTGCTGTTGCCGTCGCCGTGCGGCGGCAGCTGGGCCTGGATCTGGCTCATCACCGTGCTGTCGGCGAGGGTGGTGGTGTCACCGACCTCGCGGCCCTCGGCGATGTCGCGCAGCAGACGGCGCATGATCTTGCCGGAACGGGTCTTCGGCAGCTCGCCGACGACCTTGATCTGCTTCGGCTTGGCGATCGGGCCGAGCGTGCGGCCGACGTGGGCGCGCAGCTCCTCGACCAGCTCGGGGGTCTCGGTGACGCCGCCGCGCAGGATCACGAACGCGACGATGGCCTGGCCGGTGGTCGGGTCGGCGGCGCCCACCACGGCGGACTCCGCCACGGTCGGGTGGCCGACCAGGGCCGACTCGACCTCGGTGGTGGAGATGTTGTGGCCCGAGACCAGCATGACGTCGTCGACCCGGCCGAGCAGCCAGATGTCGCCGTCCTCGTCCTTCTTGGCGCCGTCACCGGCGAAGTAGCGGCCCTCGAAGCGCGACCAGTAGGTGTCGATGTAGCGCTGGTCGTCGCCCCAGATGGTGCGGAGCATGGACGGCCACGGCTCGGTGAGCACCAGGTAGCCGCCGGAGCCGTTCGGGACCTCCCTGGCCTCGTCGTCCACCACGGTGGCCGCGATGCCCGGCAGGGCGCGCTGGGCCGAGCCCGGCTTGGTCTCGGTGACGCCCGGCAGCGGGCTGATCATCATGGCGCCGGTCTCGGTCTGCCACCAGGTGTCGACGATGGGGGCCTTGCCGCCGCCGATGTGCTCGCGGTACCAGACCCACGCCTCGGGGTTGATCGGCTCGCCGACGCTGCCGAGCACCCGCAGCGAGGACAGGTCGAACTTCGCGGGGATGTCGTCGCCCCACTTCATGAACGTGCGGATCGCGGTCGGCGCGGTGTAGAGGATCGTCACGCCGTACTTCTGGACGATCTCCCAGAACCGGCCCTGGTGCGGGGTGTCCGGGGTGCCCTCGTAGATGACCTGGGTGGCGCCGTTGGAGAGCGGGCCGTAGACGATGTACGAGTGGCCGGTGACCCAGCCGATGTCGGCGGTGCACCAGTAGACGTCGGTCTCCGGCTTGAGGTCGAAGACCGCGTGGTGGGTGTAGCTGGCCTGGGTGAGGTAGCCGCCCGAGGTGTGCAGGATGCCCTTGGGCTTACCGGTGGTGCCCGAGGTGTAGAGGATGAACAGCGGGTGCTCGGCCTCGTGCGCCTCGGGGGCGTGCTCGGTGGACTGACGCGCCGTGATCTCGTGCCACCAGACGTCGCGGCCCTCGGTCCAGGCGATCTCCTGCTCGGTGCGGCGGATCACCAGGACGTGCTCGACGCCGTCGACCTTGGTGAGCGCCTCGTCGATGGCCGGCTTGAGCGCGGAGGGCTTGCCGCGGCGGTAGCCGCCGTCGGCGGTGATGACGAGCTTGGCCTGGGCGTCCTGGATGCGGGAGGCGACGGCGTCGGCGGAGAAGCCGCCGAAGACCACCGAGTGGGTGGCGCCGATCCGGGCGCAGGCGAGCATCGCGACGACCGCCTCGGCGATCATCGGGAGGTACACGGCGACCCGGTCGCCCTTGCGGACGCCGAGCTCCAGCAGCGCGTTGGCGGCCTGCGAGACCTCGTCCTTGAGCTGCGCGTAGGTGATCGAGCGGCTGTCGCCGGGCTCGCCCTCGAAGTGGATGGCGACCCGGTCGCCGAGGCCGTTCTCGACGTGGCGGTCGACGCAGTTGTAGGCCACGTTGAGCTTGCCGTCGGCGAACCACTTGGCGAAGGGCGGGTTGGACCAGTCGAGCGTCTCGGTCGGCTCGACGGCCCAGCTCAGGCGACGGGCCTGCTCGGCCCAGAAGCCCAGACGGTCCTCGGAGGCCTGGGCGTACGCGGCCGCGGTGACGTTGGCCGCTGCGGCGAGCTCTGCCGGCGGGGCGAAACGCCGCTCCTCCTTGAGCAGGTTGGCCAGGCTCTCGTTGCTCAACGCGCACTCCTCATCGAGTCATGATCTGGGGCGATCCCGTGCGTGGGGATTGTCCCGTGTGTCCCAGCGCACAGCTCACCAGGCGAACGGGCCAGTTGACAAGAGGCTCCTTGCAATTGGTGTAGACCTTTGACCGATCGTCGAACGGTCGATCGCCGAATCCGCCGTACGGTGGGCCGATCCTGGTACGACGATCCCATGACTGTGGTGCCGGTCACGACGGTGATCATGATGCCCGTCACGACGGTGGTGACGGTCATGGTGGTGGCCCCGGCGGCGATCCCGGCTCGATGTCGGTTCGACCGCAGCCCGATCACGGCTCGACCGCAGCTCGACCGCAGCCCGGTCGCGGCACGACTGCGGCACGACTGCGGCACGACTGCGGCACGACCGCCGTACGGCCCGCTGCCCGGAGGCGGCAGGCCGTACGGCGGTCGGAGGGCCCGTGTCCCGGCCCGCCCGGCGGAGACACGGACCCGGCTCTCAGGCGGCCAACTGGGGCCCCTCCTCGCTGCCGGCGGCCGGAATCCGGGCGTCGTTTCTCACCCGTTCGGCCGAATCGCCCTCCGGCCGGGCCTCGACCGGGCTGAACGTCCCGGCGGCGCGGTCCAGGACGTAGGCCTGAGCGGTGGCGAAGTCGAAGTACATGCCGACCAGGCGCAGGGTGCCCTCCTCGACCCGGCGCTCCACCGCGGGGTTCGCCATCAGCTGGTCCAACTGCTGCACCACGTTGGTGATGCAGAGCTGCTCCGCGAGGTCCACCACCGGCCGGTCGGCGAACTCGGCCGGCGCCCGGCGGAGCCGGTCCAGCGAGCCGCGGCCGTTGCGCAGCCAGCGGGTCAGCGGGGTGGGTGACCCGGGGCGCTCGTGCACGCCGTCCAGCAGAGCCTTCATCGCGCCGCAGCCGGAGTGGCCGCAGATCGTGATCGAGCGCACCTCCAGCGCCTCGACCGCGTACTGCACCGCGGCGGCCACCGAGTCGTCGGCCGCACCGGGCTCGAACGGGGCCGGCACCAGGTTGCCGACGTTCCGGACGGTGAAGAGGTCGCCCGGCCCGCTGTTGGTGATCATGCTGGTCACCATCCGGGAGTCCGCGCAGGTCAGGAAGAGCTGGGACGGCGTCTGCCCCTCCCGGGCCAGCCGGGCGAGTTCGGGCCTGACCAGCGGGGCGGTGTGCTGCTGGAACACCCGGACGCCGTCCAGCAGCCGGCCGTGCGGGTCCTCCTGCTGCTCGATGCAGTGGTGGCCGCCCCACGGCGTCCAGGCCCGGCAGCGGTGCGGGCCCGGGGAACTGCCCGCGCGGACGGTGCCGTCGGGGTCGAGCACCTCGTCGTCCTGGCGCCGCGTCACCAGCGAGACCTGACCGCCCGCGGCCTGGTACCCCGTCCGCCAGTCGTGCAGCGTCTCGTAGGCGGCGTGGTCCAGGAAGGAACCGTCGTGCACGACGGTGACCTCGGCGCCCCTGGGGATCCCGGCCAGCGCCCGGCTCAGCCGGGGGACGGCGGTGAAGGTGAGCGGGCCGTGGGTCTGGACGGTGACCGAGCCGTCGGGGCCGGTCGCGACGTCCACGTGGGCCCGGGTGAGCCGGTAGAGCGCGAGCAGCACGGCGGTGGCCGCGCCGAGGCCGACGCCCCACAGCACGCCGAAGGCCACCACGGCGAGCAGGGTGGTCAGGTAGACCGGGAACTCGCGGTGCCGGTGCACGTTACGGATGTGCGCGAAGCTCACCATCTGCAGCCCGACCACCAGCACCAAGGCGGCCAGTGCGGCCAGCGGGATCCGGCGCAGCCCACCGGTCAGCGCCAGGGCGGCGGTGAGCACCCAGACCCCGTGCATGACCGAGGCCCACCGACTCTGCCCGCCGGCCCGGACGTTGGCCGTACTGCGGACGGCGCCGCCGGCGATCGGCAGTCCGCCGACCAGCCCGCTGACCAGGTTGGCGAGGCCCTGCCCGCGCAGCTCGCGGTCGAGGTCGCCGGTGCGCTGGGACATCCGATCCACCGCCACGGCGGACAGCAGCGACTCCACGCTCGCGACGGCGGTGACGGTGAGGACGGCGGCGAGCACCCCGGCGAGCGAACCGTGCGGCAGCGCGGGCACCAGTGAGTGCGGCTGCCAGGCGGGCAGTTCGATGTGGGCGAGCTGCAGGTCCAGGGCGAGGGCGAGCGCGGTGGCGACGGCCACGGCGGCCAGCGGGCCGGGCACCTTGGTGAGGCGGGCACCGAACTCGCCCGCGCGGCCCGGGAGTCGGCCGAGCCTGGGCCAGCCCAGCAGCACGGCCACGGTCACCGAGCCGGCCAGCAGGGCGGGTGGGTGCGGACCGGCCAACTGCCCGGGCATAGCCAGCAGGTTGGCGATCGCCGAGCTCTGCGGGGAGCCGCCGAGGACGACGTGCAGCTGGGCGATGGCGATGGTCAGCCCGACCCCGGCCAGCATGCCGTGCACGATCGCGGGCGAGACGGCGAGCGCCGTCCGGGCCACCCGGCGTGCACCGAGCAGGAGTTGGAGCAGTCCGGCGGCGAGGGTGATGGCACAGGTGGCCCGCCAGCCGTACTGGGCGATCAGTCCGGCGGTGATCACGGTCAGCGCGGCTGAGGGGCCGCTGACCATGAGCGGGGTGCCGCCGAACAGCCCGACCACGATGCCGCCCACGGCCGCTGCTGCCAGCCCGGCGGTGAGCGGGGCGCCGGTGGCGAGCGCGATGCCGAGGGAGAACGGCACGGCGATCAGGAAGACCACCACGGAGGCGGAGAGGTCCTGGGCCCACCGGGCCCGGGAGCCGGGGCCGGGTGGCGCGTGGTCGGTGGTGTCGGAGGCGATGGGTGCGCTGGAGATGTCGAGGGTCATGGTCTTCCCGTCTGTCCGGGGGAACGAACGCAGTCAGGTCCGGTGGTGAGTCCGGGGTGGGGCTCCGGGGCGGATCGGCTGTCGTGGGTCGCGACGGTGTGGCGGGATGGCGTGGGCGCGGCGGGGAATGCGGGTGTCACCGGCCGGCGTCGACCATCTGGGCCCGCCAGGGGCCAGGGCGAGGAGCGGGATGTCTCGCCGGAGGCCGTCGGAACGGGCCATCAAGACTCGGTAAACCGAGGGTAATGAAATCTTTGCACAGCGTTGTTCTCGGAGGGAAGCGGAAAATCGCCGGTTCACCCCATTGGGTGGTGTTCGAACGGACGGGAATCTGCTGGTGGGAGGCTCGGGCCGGTCCCTGGACGCTCCCCTTGGGCGGCCCTGGGGCGTCGGTCGGGGGCGTCGGCCGGGGGTGGGGCCAGGGGTGGGGCCGGAACGGCGAACGGGCCGCGGCGTCCCCCGGGGTGAGGGGGAGGCCGCGGCCCGTCCGGTCGGTGGCGGTGCCGTGCTCGGGACCGCGTGGTGATGTCAGACGGGGGCTCCGGCCGGGAGTCCGCTCGGACGGCCGCTCGGGATTCCGCCGAGGACGAAGTCCTCGTCCACCTGGGTCGCCAGGTCGATGCCGACCTTGGCGTTGGCCCAACTCTCCGCGTTGCGCCGGTGGAAGAGCACCGCCTGCGCGGTGTAGCGGTGCTCGTCGCGCAGCCCGTACGCCGCTTCGGCCTCGACCCGCAGCTGCTCCAGCACGGCCCGGTTGGCCGGCTCCAGCGACCTCAAGGGCGGCTCGGCGCCCTGCTCCAGTCGGCGTACCCAGTCCGACTGCCCGAAGGTGGTGAGCAGGTCGTCGCCGACCTCGCGGCGCAGGAACGCCAGGTCGTCCGGGCCCTGCACCTTGTTGCCGATCACCCGCAGCTGCACGCCGAAGTCCCGGGCGTAGTCCTTGTACTGCCGGTAGACCGAGACGCCCTTGCGGGTGGGCTCGGCGACCAGGAAGGTGAGGTCGAAGCGGGTGAACAGCCCGGAGGCGAAGGAGTCCGAGCCGGCCGTCATGTCGGTGACCAGGTACTCGTCCGGGCCGTCCAGCAGGTGGTTGAGCAGCAGTTCCACCGCGCCGACCTTGGAGTGGTAGCAGGCCACCCCGAGGTCCTCCTCGGTGAACGCGCCGGTCGCCAGCAGCCGGACCGAGCCCTCGTCCAGCGCGATCGGGCGGGCGCAGGCGGCGTAGACCGGGTTCTCCTCGACGATCCGCAGCAGGCGCGAACCGTGCCCGGGCGGCGTGGTTTTGATCATCTCGTCGGCCGAACGGATCAGCGGGTTGCTGCCCCGGAGGTACTCCTTGATCTCCGGCAGGTGCGCGCCGAGCGAGGGCAGGGCGGCCGCATGAGCGTCCGTCAGGCCGAGTGCGGGGCCGAGGTGCTGGTTGATGTCGGCGTCGACGGCGATCACCGGTCGGCCGATGGCGGCCAGGTGGCGGATGAACAGTGCGGACAGCGTGGTCTTCCCGCTGCCGCCCTTGCCGACGAAGGCGATCTTCATCTGGGGCTCCGGCTCTCGCTCTGGGCCCTGGGGGCGGGCCGCGTGCTCAGGGGCGCGCAGGTGGGGGCGCCCCCTAACTGGAAATCGTTATCGTCTCCGATAGTGGCCATGCTAGCCGGGGTTTGGGGTCCGCCGGGGGAGGGAAGTGAGGATTGCCTCTAACGGGTGATGCGGGGTTGCTGTTCCGGGAGGGGCCGCCCGTTCATTACTCTCGGGTAGGTGAGCACTGGAACAGATCCCCTCGCCCCGTTGGCCCAGCTCCCCGCGGTGCCCGACGCCGTGGCCGAGGTGCGCAAGGCCGTCGACCGGCTCTACGGCCACCGGGTGATGCGCCGCCGCGCGGCCGAGGTCACCTCCGAGTCCGCGCTGCGCGGCGCCCGCGCGTCGGCGGCCGTGGCCGGGGCCGACTGGCCCCTGGAGGAGGTCCGCCGGCGGACCGATTTCAGCGCGGACGCCGAGGCCCGTTCGGTCGGCGCGGCCCTGCGGATCACGGCCGAGGCTGGTCAGCTGCTCAGCGTCTGGCGGCACTCGCCGCTCCAGGTGCTGGCCCGGCTGCACCTGCTCGCGGTCGGCGACACCGACCCGGCCGCCGGCCGGCCGCGCCGGGCGGGGGAGGGGGCCGAGGAGCTCTTCCCGCTGGAGCTCGAACCGGTGGAGAGCGTCGAGGTCGAGGCCGCGGTCGGGCCGACGCCCGTGCTGCCGCCCGCGCCGGGCGCGGAGGAGGTCGCGGCCCGGCTGGACCAGCTCTCCCGGCTGCTGGTGGCCCGCGCGGAGGGGCAGGGCGTGGGGACGCCGGCCCTGGTGGTCGCGTCGGTGGTGCACGGCGAACTGCTCGCCCTGCGGCCGTTCGGCAGCCACAACGGGATGATCGCGCGGGCCGCCCAGCGGATCGTGCTGATCGCCGAGGGCCTCGACCCGAAGTCGATCTGCCCCACCGAGGTCGGCCTGGCCGAGCTGGGCACCGACACCTACCGGCGCGCCTTCGCGGGCTACCTGGCGGGCACGTCCGAGGGCATGGCGGCCTGGATCGCCCACTGCGGGCGGGCGCTGCGACTGGGGGTGCGGGAGAGCACGGCGGTCTGCGAGGCGATGCAGCGCGGCATGGCCTGAGCCCGGGCGGAGAGTCCGCGCGACGCGAACCCCGCGGACACGAAGATGCGGCGGCACCTGATCCTGCTGGGTGCCGCCGCTGGTGCAGACAGCCGGGTGACCAAGCATGCACCGGAAGTGCCGATCAGACGGGGATCCTGCCCGTTCGTCTGGTCCGGCGGCCCGACAGCGGGTCGGCTGCATGTGGGTGCTCGGATGTCTGTACGTGCGGTCCGTGGGGCCTGAACTGCGTTGTCGGTTTGACCTCTTCGGTCCTGACCGGGTCTCGCGGGCCGTGCTTCCTTTGTATCGCGTTTCGGCCGAAAGGGGAACCCGAAACGAGAAGTCTGTGCTGATCTGCCCGTTTCGGGGCTTTCCCGGTGGATCGCACCGGATTGCGGTGGATCAAGGTCTTCCGGTGGGCGCTTCAGGCGGCCGGGCGGCGCCGGCGGGCCAGGTACCAGATCACCCCGGCGGTCACCGCGGCCGTCCCGACCGCCACGGCCGTCAGCACCGAACCGCTCGGCGCGGAGAACTCCGGCACCCGCCGTCGCAGTTGCACCGGCCGGTCGAAGACCAGCACCGGCCACTCCCGGGCCTGCGCCTCCTTGCGCAGCGCGCGGTCGGGGTTGACGGCGGAGGGGTGGCCGACCGCCTCCAGCAGCGGCAGGTCGGTCGAGGAGTCGCTGTAGGCGTACGACGCGGCGAGGTCGTAGCCCTCCGTCCCGGCCAACTCCCGGATCGCCGCGGCCTTGTTCTCCGCGTAGGCGTAGTACTCGATCTCGCCGGTGTAGCAGCCGTCCTCGACCTTCAACCGGGTCGCGATCACGTGGTCCGCGCCCAGCAGTTCGCCGATCGGCTCGACCACCTCGGAGCCGGAGCTGCTGACGATCACCACGTCCCGGCCGGCCGCGTGATGCTGTTCGATCAGTGAGGCGGCCTCGTCGTAGATGATCGGGTCGATCAGGGTGTGCAGGGTCTCGGCGACGATCTCGCGGACCTGCTGGACGTTCCAGCCCCGGGTGAGCGCAGAGAGGTACTCGCGCATCTTCTCCATCTGGTCGTGGTCCGCGCCGCCCGCCAGGAAGACGAACTGGGCGTACGCACTGCGCAGTACGGCCCGACGGTTGATCAGGCCGCCCTGGTAGAAAGGCCGGCTGAACGCCAGCGCGCTCGACTTGGCGATGATGGTCTTGTCGAGGTCGAAGAAGGCGGCGGTCCGCAGGCCGGTCGGCCGGGGGCGGGCGGGTGCGCTCGGCTCCTCGGGCCCGGTGGGGTCGCCCTGGGACTCGTCGGCGTGGTCGTCGGCGTTCTCGGTGGTGTCCACGGGAACCGAGGATAGAGGGAGCCGCAAAACACCCCGCCATTCGGTGTACTCGTGGGCGTGCGGGTTTGTGTTTCTGGCCGCTCGGGTACACCATGGAAGTCACGGATCGTTCGCGACCGTGCTAACCCGGTCCGGCTCCTCCCCCCCGAGTCGGGCTGTGGATAGACGACCCCCGCTCTCCCCCCCGGCGGGGGTCGTCGCACGTCCGGGGCCATTTTCAGGGCTTGAAGGCCCTTCGCGCAGGCTTCCGCGCGGTCCTTCCCGAGGTGTACGGGTGGTGTCGACGGCTCGATCCGTCCACCACCTTTCGTCACTCTGCGTTGCCGTTTGCTCATGACGCGCAGGATGCCCACGGCTGGTTCCGATCGGCTCCCCGGGGTCGTTCCAGCGGGGGTGAGCGGGACTGTCCTGGCGGGGCGCGCGGGGCCGTCCTGATGGCGCGCGCAGGGCCGCTGGGGCGGGGGTGGGGAGGGCGGTCGGCTGGGGGGCGATGGACGGCCGGGCCGTCCCCGCGACCCCCTTTCGTCAATTCTTCGACGAATAGCCCCCCGTCCGAGTGAACGTTTTCATCCACAACCCCCGAGTTATCCACAGGCAATCGGAACGTGGATGACGGAATCCGGATCTCCCCCCACCGTGATGGTCGGCGGCGGTCGCCGGGCAGGGCCTCACCCCTTCCTCTCCCAGAGGTCTGCCTGGCGGCCGTCCGTCGGAACCGTCCGACGCGTGCCGCGGCCGCCCCTGGTGGCCGCGGCACAGAGGGGAGAACACCATGTCGACGCCGATCACCTCCCACGTCACCGCCGAGGGCCCCGCGGCCACCGGGCCGCTCGTGGTCACCGGGGACGAGGACCTGGCCGAGCACCTGCTGCGGGTCTGCGCGGCAGCGGGCACCGAGCCCCGGCTGATCAGGGGCGCGCCGCCGCCGCGCGAGTTGTGGGAGGCCGCCCCGCTGGTCCTGGTCGGGGACGACCGGGCGGAGCACTGCGCGGGGCTGGGTCGGCGCAGCGGGGTCCTGCTGCTCGGGCTGGACCTCGACGACCCCGGCGTGTGGGTCAGAGCCGTCCAACTCGGCGCCGAGCACGTGCTGTTCCTGCCCGACGCCGAGGCCTGGCTGCTGGACCGGATCGCGGACGCGGCCGAGGGCGTCGGCTCCCCGGCCGTCACCGTCGCGGTGCTCGGCGGCCGGGGCGGGGCCGGGGCCTCGACCCTGGCCTGCGCCCTCGCGGTCACGGCCGCGCGGACCGGGCGGCGGACCATGCTCCTCGACGGCGATCCACTGGGCGGGGGCCTGGACATCCTGCTCGGCGGCGAGACGGCCCGCGGGCTGCGCTGGCCCGACCTGGCCGGTTCGCGCGGGCGGGTCAGCGGGGCCGAACTCGCCAGGGCGCTGCCGGCCCTCAAACGGCTCTCCGGGCTGTCCTGCCTGTCCTGGGACCGCGGCGACACCCTGACGGTGCCGCCGGCCGCCATGCGCAGCGTGCTCGCCGCCTCCCGACGGCGCGGCGGGCTGGTGGTGGTCGACGTGCCGCGCCACCTGGACGCGGCCGCCGGGCAGGCGCTGGAGCAGTCCGACCTGGCGCTGCTGGTCGTCCCGGCCGAGCTGCGTGCGGTGGCGGCCGCCGACCGGGTCGCGGCGGCGGCCCGGATGCGGCTCGGGGACGTCCGGGCCGTGGTGCGGCCGGTGCGGGCCGGCGGGCTCCCGGCCCACCGGATCGCCCGCGGGCTGCGGCTGGAGCTGGCGGGGGAGCTGGAACCGGAGCCGGGGCTGACCGAGGACGTCGAGAAGGGCGTCCCGCCCGGCACACGGGAGGGCGGTCCGCTCGCGCGCTTCTGCGCGAGCTTCCTGAACGAGGTGCTGCCGCCGGTGTCGGCGGTCGGAGGAGGTGCGTACTGATGGTCCGTCTGCGCAGGACAGGAACGCGGGGCGGTGCCCCGGCCCCGGGCGACGGTGCGCGGGAGCACCGGCCGCTCCGGAGCGTGCCGCCGCCCGGCGGGCCGGGCCCGGCCGGACACGGGCCCTGCCCGTACGGTCGGACGGCCAGCGAGGAGCGGTCGGCCGAGCTGGTGGACGCGGTCCGGCTGCGGCTGGCCGAGTCCGGGGCCGACCCGACGGCGGGCTCGGTGGCAGCCGTGCTGCGGGCCACCCGGCCACCGCTCGGCGGGGACGAAGTGCTGGACACCGTGCGCTCGCTGCGCGCCGAACTGGTGGGTGCGGGCCCGCTGGAGCGGCTGCTGGCGGCGCCCGACGTCACGGACGTGCTGGTGAACGGTCCGGACGAGGTGTGGGTCGACCGTGGCGGCGGTCTGCACCGGGCCACCGGGGTCCGGTTCGCCGACGCCGAGGCGGTGCGGCGGTTGGCCCACCGGCTGGCCACCGCGGCCGGGCGGCGCCTGGACGACGCCCGGCCCTGGGTGGACGCCCGACTGCCGGACGGCACCAGGCTGCACGCGGTGCTGCCGCCGATCGCGGCCGGCTGCACGCACATCTCGCTACGGGTGTGGCGGCCCCGGCCGTTCACGCTGGACGAGTTGGTGGCGGGCGGCGCGCTGCCACCGGAGGGCGCGGAGCTGTTGGCCGGCATCGTGCGGGCGCGGCTGTCGCTCCTGGTCTCGGGCGGGACGGGCTCGGGCAAGACGACCCTGCTCGCGGCCCTGCTCGGCCTGGTCGGTCCGGACGAACGGATCGTGGTCGCCGAGGACTCCGCCGAACTGCGGCCGGCCCACCCGCACGTGGTCCGACTGCAGAGCCGACCGCCGAACCAGGAGGGGCTGGGCGAGTTCACCTTGCGGGACCTCGTCCGGCAGGCACTGCGGATGCGGCCGGACCGGCTGGTGATCGGCGAGGTGCGCGGGGCCGAGGTGTCGGACCTGCTGGCCGCGCTCAACACCGGCCACGAGGGCGGTTCCGGGACCGTCCACGCCAATACGGCGGCGGACGTGCCGGTCCGGCTGGAGGCGCTCGGCTCGCTCGCCGGGCTCGACCGCCCGGCCCTGCACAGCCAACTGCGGGCCGCGCTGGACGTGGTGGTGCACCTGGTCCGGGACTCGGACTCGGGGCGGCGCCGGGTGGCGGAGATCCACACACTGGCCGGGGACGGCAACGGGCTGGCGGTGACCACCCCGGCGGTGCGGTTCCCGGCCGCGGGCGGCCTGGTGCCCGGGGCGGGCTGGGAACGGCTGGTCGGGCTGCTGGCCGCACGCGGGGTGGCGATCGGGGCGGTGACGCCATGAGGGCCGTGGTGGCGGCGGTCTCGACCGCAGTGCCGGTGTGGGTGCCGGCCCCGGTGTCGGTGGCGGCGGCGGTGGCGCTGACGGGGGCGGGCCGGGCCGAGCGGGAGCTGCGGCTGGTGGAGATCGGGTTCGTGCTGTTCCTGGTCGCGTGTGCGACGGGCGCCCTGGTGCTGCTCGGGGCAGCGGGCCGGAAGGGTCGAGGGCAGGGAGGTGGGTGACATGACGCAGGTCCAACCGGCGCTCTGCTGGGTGACGTTGCTGTGCCTGCTGGCCGCTGTCGGGTGGCGGGCGGTCCAGGAGCAGCTACCCGGTGGGCGGCGCTCCAGGCTGGTGCCGGCGGGCAGCGGGCCCCCGGTGTACGGGCCCCCGGTCCACGGGCCGCAGCCGGAGGAGGTGGGCCGGGTGCGGGGCCGGCTGCTTGGGCTGCTGGCGCCCGAACTACTGGCGCTGCCGGTGGGCTTGGTCGCCGGCCAGGCGACCGCCTCGCCCGTGCCGGTGCTCGCGGGAGTGCTGGCCGTCCTCCCCCTGAGGAGGTGGCGGCTGCGGCGGCGACGGGAGGCCGAGGCCGGGCGGCGGGCCGCCGCGGTGGTGGAGCTGTGTGCCGCGCTGGCCGGGGAGTTGCGCAGCGGTGCGACCCCGGAGCAGGCCCTGCACCTGGTCACGGCCCGGCTGGCCGCGGACCCGGACGGGCTGCGCCGGCTCGGCGCGGAGCCGGTGGCCCGGCTGGCGGCGGGGCGCTACGGCGGGGACGTCCCCGCTGCGCTCCAGCTGCTCGCCGAACTGCCCGGAGGCAGCGGGGCGGCAGCGATCGCGGCCTGCTGGCGGGTGGCCTCCGACGGCGGGTCGGGGCTGGCCGCCGCGCTGGACCGGGTCGCGGAGGCGCTGCGCGGCGAGCGGGCGTTGACCGAGGAGATCGCGGGGGAGCTGGCCGGACCGCGCGCGACGATCGCGGTCCTGGCCGCCCTGCCGGGCGCGGGGCTGCTCCTGGGCGGAGCGCTCGGGGCCCGTCCGGTGGAGGTCCTGCTGCACACGCCGGCCGGACTCGGCTGTCTGGGGGCGGGGGCGGTGCTGGAGGGCCTGGGGGTGCTCTGGACGGCCCGGATCGTCCGGGCGGCGGCCCAGGGCGCGTTGGAGGCCCCCTGGGGTGTGGGGAGCCGTCCTGGGGTGACGGGCCTGCCTCGGCGCGGCGGTGGGCGGCGAGGGGGCCTGTGGGCGCTCGATGTCGGAGCGGGGGCGGGGTGATGCGACTGGGCGGGTGGGTGCCGGCCGGGCTTTCGGTGACGGCTGTGGCGCTATCGGCGGCTGCGGCCGGGGTGGCCCGGCACGGGGCGGGGCGCAGCGCCGGACGGAGGGCGTTCGCCTGGCAGCGGGAACGAGAGGAGGTGCGGAGTCGAACCGGGCCCGGGCGCAGCGATGTTGGGCGCACCGGTGTTGGGCGCAGCGGGGTTGGACCCCGGCGGCGACTGGCGACGGCGGTCGTCGCGGGGCTGGCGGTGGCGGCGCTGGTCGGTGGTGGCCCCGGTGCGGTGGCCGGGGTGCTGGCAGCGGTGGGCGTGCACCGGTGGTCGGCCCGGGCCAGGTCGCCGACGGATCGCCGGGCGATGCTGGAGGAGCAGTTGCTGCTCAGGCAACTTCCCTTGGGCGCCGATCTGTTGGCGGCCTGCCTCGGAGCGGCGGCGCTGCCCTCGGCGGCGGTGGCGGCGGTGGGGCGGAGCGTGGGCGCACCGCTGGGGCCGAGGCTGGTCGCGATCGGGGCCGAACTGGTCCTGGGTGCACCGCCGGAGCTCTGCTGGACCAGGTTGGGCGCACGGCACGCGGCGCTGGCGCCGCTGGCGCGGTGCCTGGTCCGGACGAGCCTCGGTGGAGCTCCCGCGACCGGTCCGTTGGTCGAACTGGCCCGGGAGCAGCGGACCGCCGCCGCCCGGGCGGCCCACGTCAGGGTCCGCCGGGCCGCGGTGCTCGCCACCGCGCCGCTCGGACTCTGCTTCCTGCCGGCCTTCGTCCTGATCGGAGTGGTGCCGGTGGTGATCGGCCTGACCAGCCGTTTCGGGTGGTCGATGTGAGTGGGTGTCGGGTCCGGGCCCGTCGGGCCGGGACCCGCGAGAGGGACCGGTAAGTATCCAGACAGGAGAGATCGATGACTGCAGTTTTCGCGACCAGGCCCAGCATCGGGCGTCCGTTCCAGCACCTGCCGGGAGCGTGGCGGCGGAAGAGCCGCGGGGTCGCCGGCCGGGTACGCAGGGTGGCGCGGTACCGCGGGCGTTCGGACGCCGGGATGACCACGGCTGAGTACGCCGTCGGCACGCTGGGTGCGTGCGCCCTCGCGGCCGGGCTGTACAAGGTGGTCACCAGCGCGGCCATCACCGGGGCGCTGACCGAGACGCTGGAACGGGCGCTCCGTGCGACGTAGCGCCCGACCGCGACCCGGCCGGTCGAACCGGCCTGTACGGGCCGTACGGAGGCCGTGGCAGGGGCCGTGGCAGGGGTCGTGGCGGGGGCGGCGCGGGGACGCCGGCTTCGTCACGGCGGAGACGGCGGTGCTGCTGCCCGCGCTCGTCCTGCTCGCGGCGATGCTGATCTGGGGCGTGCTCGCGGCCGCGGCGCAGATCACCTGCGTGGACGCGGCCAGGATCGGCGCCAGGGCGGCCGCCCGGGGCGAGTCGGACGCCGCCGGACTCGCCCGTGCGGCGGCTCCGCCGGGAGCGCGGGTCCGGGTGGCGGTCGCGGCGGACACGGTACGGGTCGACGTGGACGCCCCGTGCGCGGCGCCGGGGAGGTTGGCCGGGCTGCTCGCCGTCCGGGTCGGTGCGATGGCGGTGGCCGCCCGGGAGGACGTGCTGGGCGGCACCGCGGAAGGAACGGAAGGAGCGGAAGGGACCGTGGAGGGAGGAGGTGGAGGTGGATGGCCCGCCTGACGGCTCGACAGGTGGCCCGGAGGACTGCCAGGTCGGCCGACTGCCGTCCGGTTGGCCGTCGGTGGGCGGTGGAGTGGCCGGCGCGGTTGGGGCGGTTCGGGCGGGTCCGTAGCGCTCGGGCGGCGGCACCGGGCAGGGGCGGGTACGGGGCGGACACGGGCTCGGCGACGGTCTGGCTGCTCGCCCTGGCGATGCTGGGCACGACGGTCTTCGCGGCGACGGTCGCGGTCGGCACGGTGGTGGCCGCCCGGCACCGGGCCGAGTCGGCAGCCGACCTGGCGGCCCTCGCGGCCGCGGACCGGCTGCTGCTGGACCCGGACGGCGGCTGCGCCCGGGCCGTCGGGATCGCGGCGGCGCAGGGGGCCGCGCTGGTGTCCTGCGCGGTGGACCGTTCCGCGGACGCCGTCGAGGTGGTGGCCGAGGTGCCGGTCGGTGGGCTTCCGCGGCGGCTGCCGGTCGGTCCGGCGCGGGCGAGGTCGCGGGCCGGGCCGGTGCGGGCCCCGGCCGCCGCGGCCGAGGACGGCCTCGGCGAGGCGCTGGGCGGCCCCAGCGGCCCCGGTACCCCGGGCGGGACCCCGAGCGCCGCGCCCACGGCCCCCGGCCCGTTGCCGGCCCCCGGTGCGCCCACGGCCCCGGGCGGGGCGGTGGCCTCATGAAGCGGCCGGTGCTCCGCCGTCCGGGTCCGCTGCGGGGCCCATCGCGGGCCCTACCGCTGGCCCTACCGCCGGGCCTGCGGCGGGGGCCGCCGCTCCGGCCGCCCCGGGGGCCCCGGCCAGCAGGACGTCCAGCAGCCGGACGGCGGCCGTCTTGTCCAGCGGGTCGTTCCCGTTGCCGCACTTGGGCGACTGGACGCAGGACGGGCAGCCGCGCTCGCACTCGCAGGAGGCGATCGCCGCGCGGGTGGCGGTGAGCCACTCGACGGCGCGCTGGAAGCCGCGTTCGGCGAAGCCGGCGCCGCCCGGGTGGCCGTCGTAGACGAACACCGTGGGCAGCCCGGTGTCGGGGTGCAGCGGGACGGAGACGCCGCCGATGTCCCACCGGTCGCAGGTGGCGAACAGCGGCAGCAGCCCGATCGAGGCGTGCTCGGCGGCATGGGCGGCGCCGGGCAGCCGGTCGAGCGGCAGGTCCGCGTCGAGCAGTTGGTCCTCGGTGACGGACCACCAGACGGCGCGGGTGCGCAGGGTGCGGGGCGGGAGGTCGAGCTTGCTCTCACCCATGATCTCCCCGGTGGAGATCCGCTTCCGGAGGTAGCCGACCACCTGGTTGACCACCTCCACCGAGCCGAAGCTGAGTCGGCCCTCGCCCCAGTGGACGGTGGTGTCGGTGTCGAGGACGGAGATGGAGGTGATGTCACGGGCGGCCGTGGTGTACGGCGGGTCAGCCGGTTCGACCAGGGCGACCGAGTCCTCCAGGTCGAGCTCCCGGACCAGGTAGGTACGGCCCTGGTGGAGGTGGACGGCCCCGGTGTGGACGGTGGTGTGGGCGGCCGCGGCGTCCACGGTGCCGAGCAGCCGGCCGGTGTCGGCTTCGACGATCTGCACCGGGCTGCCGCCGCTGCCCCGCAGGTCGACGGCGTCGGCGGCGCGCTCCCGGCGGGTCCAGTACCAGGAGCCGTCGGTGCGTCGGCGCAGCAGGCCGCGCCGTTCCAGCACCGGCAGCAGCGGTGCGGTGGAGGGCCCGAACAGCTCCAGGTCGGCGTCGGTGAGCGGGAGTTCGGCGGCGGCCGCGCACAGGTGCGGGGCGAGTACGTGCGGGTTGTCGGGGTCGAGCACGGTGGCCTCGACGGGTGTCGCGAACAGCGCCTCCGGGTGGTGCACCAGGTAGGTGTCCAGCGGGTCGTCGCGGGCGATCAGGATGGCCAGCGCGCCCTGGGCCTCCCGGCCCGCCCGGCCGGCCTGCTGCCAGAGCGAGGCCCGGGTGCCGGGGTAACCGGCCATCAGGACGGCGTCGAGGCCGGAGATGTCGACGCCGAGTTCGAGGGCGGAGGTGGAGGCGAGTCCTAGCAGTCGGCCGGAGTGGAGGTCGCGCTCCAGGGCCCGGCGTTCGTCGGCGAGGTAGCCGCCGCGGTAGGCGGCCACCCGCTCGGCGAGCGGTCGGCCGAGCTGGTCCTGGGTCTGCAGGGCGACGAGTTCGGCGGCGCGCCGGGAGCGGACGAACACGACCGTCCGGGTCTGCCGTTCGACCAGGTCGGTCAGCAGGTACGCGGCCTCGGCGGTGGCGGTGCGGCGCACCGGGGCGCCGTGCTCCCCGACGTTCTCGGTCAGCGGCGGCTCCCAGAGGCCGAAGACCATCGGGCCGCGCGGCGAGGCGTCCTCGGTGACGGCCGCCGCGGGCAGACCGGTCAGTCGCCGGGCGGTGACGGCCGGGTCGGCGGTGGTGGCGGAGGCGAGCAGGAAGGTGGGTGACGAACCGTAACGGGCGCAGAGGCGGCGCAGCCGCCGCAGCACCTGGGCGACGTGCGAGCCGAACACGCCCCGGTAGCTGTGGCACTCGTCGACGACCACGTAGCGCAGCACCTTGAGGAAGGAGGCCCAGCGGGCGTGCGCGGGGAGGATGCCCCGGTGCAGCATGTCCGGGTTGGTGAGCACGTAGGAGGCGTACTGGCGGACCCACTCGCGCTCCTCGGGGGGCGTGTCGCCGTCGTACAGGGCGGCCCGGACCCGGGGCGGGGCGAGTTCGGCGGCGCGGCGGCGCTGGTCGGCGGCGAGCGCCTTGGTCGGGGCCAGGTAGAGCGCGGTGGCGCCGCGGCCGTTGCGGGCCTCGGTGCCCTCCAGCAGGTCGCTGAGGACCGGTGCCAGGTAGCCCAGCGACTTGCCCGAGGCGGTGCCTGTGGCGATCACCACAGTCTGGCCGCTTTTGGCCAGGTTCATCGCTTCTGCCTGGTGCGCCCAGGGCTGTTCCACCCCGACGTCCGCCGCGGCGGCGACGATCTCCGGTCGGATCGAGTCGGGCCACGGTGAATAACGCGCAGGCCGGGCGGGAAGGTGCTCCGTATGGGTGAGCCGGTCGGCCCGCCCCCGACTGGTGGACAGGGTCGTGAGCAGTGCCTCGGGCAGGCTGTGTCGGGGCGGCATGAGGACCCAGTGTGTCACCGGCGTGACGGAGAATCGTCGTAAGCCATCGTGCGGTCATGGTCGCAGGTGGTTGAATGTGGCCGTGACGGCCGTATGGCCGTGGGTCGCAGCGCTGAGGCTCGCCACGCGTTGGCTTGTTGGCTTGGCGCGCCCGGGCTCGCGACCATGCGGTGGCGGCCGTCCGGCCGAGGATCGCACATGACGTAGCAAGGCAAGGTGCTGGAGGTTCCGTGGACCTGTCCCTGTCGACCCGTGCAGTCGGCGATCGTACGGTCGTCGAGGTTGGCGGCGAGATCGATGTGTACACCGCCCCGAAGCTGCGGGAGCAGCTGGTCGAGCTCGTCAACGACGGCAAGTACCACCTCGTCGTCGACATGGAGGGCGTCGACTTCCTCGACTCGACCGGCCTCGGCGTGCTCGTGGGCGGTCTGAAGCGGGTGCGTGCCCACGAGGGCTCGCTGCGCCTGGTGTGCAACCAGGAGCGCATTCTCAAGATCTTCCGGATCACCGGTCTGACGAAGGTCTTCCCGATCCACACTTCGGTGGACGACGCGGTCGCCGCGACCGACTGACGCGTCCGGGCCGGCCCCCGCGGTCGGCCCGCCCGTTCCACGCGTTCGGGGCGCGGGGGCCTGTGCGGCCCCCGTTCCCCGGGCGTCTCAGGGCCGGTCCAGCCGGTCCGCGGGGCCGCGCTGTCGGCCCCGGTCGGAGTACCCCGAGGGGGAGAGATGGCAACCGTCGAACTTCGATTCAGCGCGCTTCCCGAGCACGTGCGGACGGCCAGGCTGGTCGCCGCGGCCGTCGCCAGACGGGCCGGGGTCGACGAGTCGGTGCTCGACGAGGTACGGCTCGCGGTCGGTGAGGCGTGCTCCCGTGCGGTCGGTCTGCACCAGCGTGGTGGGATCGGCGGCACGGTGCGGGTCGCTTTGACCGACCAGGAGAAGCGTTTCCTCATCGAGGTCGAAGACGAGGCGGGCCCCGCCGCGGTCCCGGCCGCCGGTGCCGCCGAGGGCGGCGACCCGGACGAGGACACCCTGGGACTCGCCGTGATCACCGGCCTGGTCGAGGACCTGGAGGTCACCAACGGCGCCGACGGCGGCGTGATCCGGATGAGCTGGCCGGTTTCGGTGCCCTCCGTCGCGGTCTGACGTCACCCGGCTGTGCCTGCGGGCGCCCACGTTCCGGACGCCCGTACTCCGGACGCCCACGTTCCGGACGCCCGTTGACAAGGTGTGCGGCCCGGCGGTTCGCTGCTTCCGGCACGACCGGGTCCGGTCATCGACCGGACCTCGTCGCGGAAGAGGAAGCACATGCGGATCCGCATCCTGTGGCCGGCCGGGCAGGCCACCGCCACGCTGGCGGCCACCCCCACCACCGAAGCGCTCTGGGCCGAGCTGCCGATCAGTTCCACGGCCTCCACCTGGGGCGAGGAGGTCTACTTCGGCACGCCCGTGAGCGTGCCGCGCGAGGACGGTGCCCGGCAGGTGGTCGAGCCGGGCACGGTCGCGTACTGGACCGACGGCGACAGCCTCGCGCTGCCGTACGGACCGACCCCGATCTCGCACGACGGCGAGTGCCGACTGGCCGGTCCCTGCAACGTCCTCGGCCTGCTGGACGGCGATGCCCGGGTGCTGAGCACCGTGCGGCCGGGCGATCCGATCCGGGTCGAGCGGGCCTGAGCGTCGGGGAGGAGCCGTGGGCGTCGGGCGGGGGCCGGGCGTCCTGCGTGGGGCGGGAGCCGGGCAGCCGGGAACCGGACGGGCGGTGACGGCCGTGTAGGTTCGACGACCGAAGACGACCGAAACCGAAAGGCTCCTCCCGGTGAACAAGCGACTGCTGGCCGTACCCGCCCTCGGCGTGCTGCTCGCGTTCGGCGCCGTCGGCTGCGGCGGCGACGACAACAGCAAGCAGCTGGACTCCTGGGCGTCGAACGTCTGCGGCGCGGCCAAGGACCCGATCGCCCAGGCACAGGTCGCGCTCGCCGACACCGCCCAGGTGAAGACCGGTGAGTCCCCGACCGACCTGCGGAAGCGGCTGTCGGCGGACATCGGGCGACTGGGCAAGACCAACCAGGACATCGCGGCCGCGATCGACGCGGCCGGTGCGCCCAAGGTGGACAACGGTGCCGCGCTGCAGAAGGACACCGTCGACGAGTTGAAGAAGGCGGCCGACGGCTACCTGGACGTCCAGAAGAAGCTGGACGCCCTGGCCATCGACGACCAGGCGAAGTTCGCGGACGGGCTGAACAGCGTCGGCGACCAGTTGCGCCGGCTGTCCTCGCTGTCCACCCAGGCGCAGAGCAAGCTGGGCAGCGGCGACCTCGGCAAGGCGATGGCCAAGCAGGAGGGGTGCAAGCCCTCCCAGGCCACCCCGGGTGCCGGGGCGAGCGGCAGTGCCGGTGGCTCCACGGCCACCCCCGGTGCGGGCGGCAGCCCGAGCGCCAGTGCCACCTCCTCGGCGGGTGCCCCCAGCGGCAGCCCCGCGCCGGGCGGGACGGACAGCGCGAGCCCGGCGGCCGCCCCCTCGGCGGGCGCCACCACCCCGGCGGCCCCGGCTTCGTCCTCGGCCCCGGCGACGCCGGCACCCAGCGCGAGCTGAGCCGAGGTCCTGTCCGGCGTCCCGGCTTCCGGAGGCCCTGCCCGACGTCCCGGTGCGCCCGGTGGGGCGCTCCGGCCGTCGGCGGGGGCGTGGGGCCGGGCCTGCGCTCCCGGTGGGGTCGGCGGGCCGGTGGGGCAGGGGCGGGGTGAGGCGGGGGACAATGGCGGGGTGATCAGTAGCCCCGTTCTCGACCCGACCCGCCTGGCCAAGCTGCGCGAGGCGCTGCTGGCCGCCTCGTTCACCGCCGATGGGTGCCTGGACCTCCTGGGGCCCACCGGCTACGCGGCGTTGGCCCGCAGTGAGGCCGTCCCGGCGCTGCGCGCGACGCGGGGCGGCAGCCCGCTGGAGACCCTGGTGCGGCTCTTCCTGCTGCAGCAGCCGGTGCCGTACCGGGCGGCCGCCGCCGCGCTGCCGGTGGAGGACTGCCTGGCGGACGGCTGGCTGCGCCCGGATGGGGACCTGGTGCGCGCCACCGTGGACGTCCGGCCGTACGCCAACGAGGTTTCCGGGATGCCCAGTTCGGACGCCTGGGTGGTGTCCGACCTGGGGTGCGCGGTCGGTGGCGCGGGCGGGATCGGCTCCGGTGAGACCGCGCACGGGGTGGCCCGCAAGGACCTGGTGCTGGGGGTCGGCGGGGCGTCCACCACGCTGGCCAACATCACCGTGCGCCGTCCCGTCCGGGCGGCGCTGGACCTCGGTTCGGGCTCCGGCGTGCAGGCGCTGCACGCGGCCCGGCACGCCGGGAGCGTCACCGCCACCGACCTCAACCCGCGTGCCCTGCGGTTCACCGAACTGACCCTGGCGCTGTCCGGGTTCGACGCCACCGAGGTGTTCACCGGCAGCCTCTTCGAGCCGGTCGGGGAGCGGAAGTTCGACCTGATCGTCTCCAACCCGCCGTTCGTGATCTCGCCCGGCGGCCGGTTCACCTACCGTGACGGCGGCATGGCCGGGGACGACCTGTGCCGCAGCCTGGTGCGGTCGGCCGCCGAGCACCTGGAGCCGGGCGGCTACTGCCAGTTGCTCGCCAACTGGCAGCACGTCAGGGGCGAGGACTGGCAGGAGCGGCTGGCCGGCTGGGTGGCGGGCACCGGACTGGACGCCTGGGTGGTCCAGCGCGAGGTCCAGGACGTGGCCCAGTACGCCGAGTTGTGGCTGCGCGACGGCGGTGACCACCGCGGCCCGGGCGGCGACTACCAGGCCCGGTACGGCGAGTGGCTGGACGCCTTCGAGGCGGGCCGGGTCGAGGGCATCGGGATGGGCTGGATCACCCTGCGGGCGGGCGGCGCCGAGCGTCCGACCGTGCGGGTGGAGGAGTGGCCGCACCCGGTGGAGCAGCCGCTCGGTCCGCACATCGACGCGTGGTTCGACCGGCAGGACTTCCTGCGCTCGCACGACGACGCGGGCCTGCTCGCGGCCCGCTACGTGCTGGCCGACGAGGTGGTCCAGGAGCAGGTCGGTGCGCCGGGGGCGGAGGACCCGGAGCACGTGGTGCTGCGACACAACCGGGGCATGCGGCGGGCCACCAAGGTGGACACGGTCGGCGCCGGGTTCGTCGGGGTGTGCGACGGCACGCTCTCGGCGGGCGAGATCGTGGACGCCATCGCGCACCTGCTGGGCGAGGACCGGGTGGTGCTGCGGGACCGGGTGCCGGAGTCGCTCCGGCTGCTGACCGAGCAGGGGTTCATCGACCCGGTGCGGTGAGGTCCGGTGCGGTGCCGTGCGGTGCCGTGCCGTGCGGGGCCGTGCCGTGTGGCGTGGTGCCGTGCCGTACTCCGGCCCCGTCCGGTAGAACGCCGCTCCGGCACCTTCCGGTTCACCCTCCCGTCCCCCCTGGTTCGTCCGGTGGTCCCCGTCCGGCTGCCCGCCGTTGGTCGGGTGCTGTGAGGCTCTGTCCACAGGCTGTGGACAGAGTTGGGGAGCCGGGGGCCAGGGGTGGACACGACGACGGCGACCGTCGGCGGGCTGGTGCTCGCCCTCTTCGGTGGCGCGCTGCTGCTCTGGTGCGCCGCCGAAGTGCGCCTTCGCCACCGGGTGCGCCGCTCGGGGGTTCCGGTGGTGGCGACGGTCGTCGCCGAGAGGGACGTGCACGGCCAGCTGGACAGCGCGCCGCTGCTCTCCTTCTCCGTGCCGCCGACGGTCGGCGGGGCCGGGCCGGGCTCCGGCTCCGGTTCCGGCCGGATCGCGGAACTCGTGCTCACCCGGCCGCGCGGGCACACCCCGCTGCGCCGTCCGGAGCGGTTCGCGCCCGGAGCCCCGGTGCGGATCTGCTACGACCCGGACCGCCCCCGCCGGGCGGTGCTGGCGGCCGGGGAGATCGGCCGGGCGGCGGTCGTCGACCTGCTCTGGTGCGCCCTGGGGGTGGCGTGCCTGGGGGCGGGAGCCGGGCTGCTGGCGGCGATCGGCCGCTGAGGGGGCGAGCAGCCCCTCGGTCGGTCGGCCGGACCCGGTGTCAGGGTCCGTCGGCCGGATCCGGCGGTCCGTCGGCTGTCGTCCGGCGGCCGGGTCCAGCGCGATCCGGAGAGCGCCATACCGCATGCGCGCCGATTTTCCGTTGACAGATCTTGAAATCCGTCATTCCATCCTCCGGAACCTGCCGAAGCCCCCCTCCACGGGGCGCGAACCTCCGTCATCGGGTTACCGTTCGAGTGGCGTCGGTGAGCGCGGCAAGCGAAACAGCGGGATCCGTCCGTTTGACAAGGGTGGCCGGGGTACGGTCACACTCCGCTGGTGGGGTGTCGTGCAGCGGCGACCCCGGGACGGTGGAGGGGTCGGGCGGAGCGCAGCCCGTGCTGCCAGCGCCGACCAGCCACATAAGGACCGGGAGAGAAGAGCGAAGGTGTCCCCGAGCAGCGAGACCGCGCACGGACAGCGACTCGTCATTGTCGAGTCGCCGGCCAAGGCGAAGACGATCAAGGGCTACCTGGGCCCCGGCTACATCGTCGAGGCGAGCGTCGGGCACATCCGCGACCTGCCCAGCACCGCGGCCGAGGTGCCGGACAAGTACACCGGCGAGGTGCGCCGCCTCGGAGTGGACGTCGATCACGACTTCGCTCCGATCTACGTGGTCAACGCGGACAAGAAGTCCCAGGTCAGCAAGTTGAAGTCGCTCCTGGCGGAGTCCGACGAACTCTTCCTGGCCACCGATGAGGACCGCGAGGGCGAGGCCATCGCGTGGCACCTCCAGCAGGTCCTCAAGCCCAAGGTGCCGGTGCACCGGATGGTGTTCCACGAGATCACCAAGACGGCGATCCAGGAGGCCGTGGCCAACCCGCGCGAGCTGAACCAGCGCCTGGTCGACGCCCAGGAGACCCGCCGCATCCTCGACCGCCTCTACGGCTTCGAGGTTTCGCCGGTGCTGTGGAAGAAGGTCATGCCGAAGCTGTCGGCGGGCCGGGTGCAGTCCGTGGCGACCCGTCTGGTGGTCGAGCGCGAGCGTGAGCGGATGGCTTTCCACACCGCCTCGTACTGGGACCTGGTCGGCACCTTCGGCACCGGCCGCACCCCGGCCGACGCCGCCAACCCGGAGACCTTCGGCGCCCGGCTGGCCTCGGTCGACGGCAAGCGGATCGCCAGCGGCCGCGACTTCGGTTCGGACGGCCGGCTCAAGGCCGGCAGCACCAACACCCTGCACCTGGACGAGCAGGCCGCGCGTCAGCTGGCCGCCGCCCTGGAGCAGACCGCGTTCAGCGTCCGCAGCGTCGAGTCCAAGCCGTACCGCCGCTCGCCGTACGCGCCGTTCCGCACCACCACGCTCCAGCAGGAGGCCAGCCGCAAGCTGGGCTTCGGTGCCAAGCGGACCATGCAGGTGGCCCAGAAGCTGTACGAGAACGGCTTCATCACCTACATGCGTACCGACTCGACCACGCTGTCGGAGACGGCCGTCACCGCCGCCCGCGTGCAGGTCACCCAGCTGTACGGCGCCGACTACCTGCCGGACGCCCCGCGCACCTACGCCAGCAAGGTCAAGAACGCCCAGGAGGCGCACGAGGCCGTCCGCCCCTCCGGCGACCGCTTCCGCACCCCCGCCGAGACCGGTCTGAGCGGCGACGACTTCCGGCTGTACGAGCTGATCTGGATGCGCACCGTCGCCTCCCAGATGAAGGACGCGGTCGGCCAGTCCGTCACCGTCCGGGTCGGTGGCGCCTCCGCCGACGGGCGGGACGTCGAGTTCTCCGCCTCCGGCAAGATCATCACCTTCCACGGCTTCCTCAAGGCCTACGTCGAGGGCGCCGACGACCCGAACGCCGAGCTCGACGACCGCGAACGCCGGCTGCCGCAGGTCGCCCAGGGCGACCCGCTGGCCGCCGAGCGGATCACCCCGGAGGGCCACGCCACCAAGCCGCCGGCCCGCTACACCGAGGCCTCGCTGGTCAAGGAGCTGGAGGACCGCGAGATCGGCCGCCCCTCCACCTACGCGTCGATCATCGACACGATCATCCAGCGCCGGTACGTGTTCAAGAAGGGCACGGCGCTCGTCCCGTCCTTCCTCTCCTTCGCCGTGGTCAACCTGCTGGAGAAGCACTTCGGCCGGCTGGTCGACTACGACTTCACCGCGAGGATGGAGGACGACCTCGACCGGATCGCCGCCGGTGAGGCGAAGTCCGTGCCGTGGCTCAAGCGCTTCTACTTCGGTGAGGGCGAGGGCGCGGCCGGCGGTGCCGCCGAGGCCGGCAACGGCGACGGCGACCACCTGGGCGGCCTGAAGGAACTGGTCACCGACCTCGGCGCGATCGACGCCCGGGAGATCAGCTCGTTCCGGATCAGCGACGACATCACCCTGCGGGTCGGCCGCTACGGCCCGTACGTCGAGCGCGCCTCCGCCGTCGAGGGCGAGCCCGGCCAGCGCGCCGACATCCCGGACGAGCTGCCGCCGGACGAGCTGACCGTCGAGCTGGCCGAGGAGCTGCTGGCCAAGCCCAGCGGCGACTTCGAGCTCGGCCCGGACCCGGTCAGCGGCAACATGCTGGTCGCCAAGGACGGCCGCTACGGCCCGTACGTGACCGAGATCCTGCCCGAGGGCACGCCCAAGACCGGCAAGAACGCCGTCAAGCCGCGCACCGCCTCGCTGTTCAAGACCATGGCGCTGGACACCGTCACCCTGGAGGACGCGCTGCGGCTGCTCTCGCTGCCGCGCGTGGTCGGCACCGACGCCGAGGGCGCCGAGATCACCGCGCAGAACGGCCGCTACGGCCCGTACCTCAAGCGCGGCACCGACTCGCGCTCGCTCACCAGCGAGGACCAGCTCTTCACCATCACCCTCGACGAGGCGCTGGCGATCTACGCCCAGCCCAAGCAGCGCGGTCGCGCCGCGGCCGCCCCGCCGCTCAAGGAGCTGGGCACCGACCCGGTCTCCGAGCGCCCGGTGGTGGTCAAGGACGGCCGCTTCGGCCCGTACGTGACCGACGGCGAGACCAACGCCACGCTGCGCAAGGACGACGAGGTCGAGACCATCACGCCGGAGCGCGGCTACGAGCTGCTCGCCGAGAAGCGGGCGCGCGGGCCGGTGAAGAAGGTGGCGAAGAAGGCCCCGGCGAAGAAGGCCGCGGCCAAGAAGACGACCACCGCCAAGGCGACGGCGACCAAGACCGCCGCCAAGAAGACGGCGGCGAAGAAGACGACCACCACCAAGACGGCGGCGGCGAAGAAGACGGCCGCGAAGAAGACCGCGGCCGCCAAGACCACCGCCACCACCGACGAGGGCTGATCCGACGGGGCTGATCCGTCGGGCGGCAGCTCGACGGCAGCTCGACGGCGGCACCGGGCCCGTGTCCCCCACCAGGGGGCGCGGGCCCGAGCTCTGTGCGGGGACGGGCTCGAGCTCTGTGCAGGGATCGTCACAGGCCGGTGATGAGGGCGAACCGGAACCCCCTTCGTCTCAATCCGGCAAAGCCCAGCCCGCTACGCTGACCGTATGACGAGCGAGGAGCAGCCCACCCCCAGCGCCGCCCCGGCCGCCGGAGCCACCGGGCCCGACCTGCCCGAGGTCGCGCCCGCCGGCACCCCGGTGGACCGGGCCCGGGCGCTGCTGCGGACCAGGCCCTACCGGCGCCTGTGGACCACCCAGCTGATCGGCGGCACCGCCGACCGGCTCGGGCTGCTGGTGCTGCTCGCGCTCACCGTGATCGCCGTCGCCCAGGGCGGGCAGTTCGGCGACCTGCCGCGCAGCCTCGCCTTCGCCGTGGCGGCCGTCCTCGCCGCCCGGGTGGCGGCCACCGGGCTGGTCGGCGTGGCGCTGCTGGAGCCGGTGCACCAGCTGGTCGCCGGCAAGCTCGACCGGCGCTGGACGCTGGTCGGCGCCGACGCGCTGAGCGCCCTGCTGATCGGGCTCGCGCCCTGGTGGACGGTCTGGCTGGGCTCCGGCCCCCGGCCCTCCGGCGGGGCCGGCTACGTGCTGCTCGCCACCGTGTTCCTCACCGGTGCGGCCGAGCGGGTCCGGGGGATCGCCAGGGCCGTCGCCGTCCCCGGCCTGCTGCCGCCGGCCAACCCGTACGCCCCGGCCGCCGAGCGGCGGCCGGCCGCCGCCAACCTGGACACCGTCCGGAGCATCGACCGGTTCACCGGCTGGGTCACCGTGCCGCTCGGCGCCCTCGGCCTGGTCGCGTTCACCCTGGTCAACAACGTCGGTGCGGCGCTCGGCTCGGACTGGCTGCGCGCCCACCAGCTGACCTTCGCGGCGCTCGGCGCGGCCGGCCTGTTCACCGCCGCGGCCGTCTGCGGCCACCTCCAGCAGCTGCCCGGCGGCCCCGTGGCCGTCGCCCCGCACTCGCCGCTGACCGGCCTGCGCGCCCCGACCGACGCGACCCCCGGCCCCGCCCTGGGCAAGGGCCGCACCGGCAGCGCCCCGTACTTCACCTTCGCCGTCGCGGCCGGCTACGCCTCGATGGCGGGCGTCGCCGCCCTGGCGCTGCTCACCGCCGCCGAGCACCGGGCCGGACCGATCGGCTACGGCCTGGTCGTGCTCGCCGCGGCCAGTGCCCCGGCGCTGGGCACCCGGCTCACCCGGGCCACCCTGCCCTCGCTCTCCCGCCGCCGGCTGCTCGCGCTGGCGCTGCTCGCCGAGGGCGTCGCGCTGATCCTGGCCGGGCTGGTGCTGGACTTCGTGCTGGTCCTGCTGCTCACCGTGCTGGCCGGACTGGCCGCCGGGATCGTCGTCTCCGCCGGGCGGGGCCTGCTCGCCCAGGAGGTCGAGGAGGCCCGGCTGTCCAAGGTCACCGAGCACCTGTACGCGGTGCTGCGGGCCGTGGTCGCCGCCGCGCTGGTCGTCGTCCCGCTGATCGCCGCCGGGTACGGGGACGTCGAGTACGGCACCGTCGAGCCCGGCTCGTTCACCTTCATCCACGGCGGCGGCGCCCTCGCCGTCGCCACCGCGGGGCTGCTCACCCTCGTCCTCGCCGCCGTCGTGCTGCTGCGCACCGACGACCGGCGCGGCACCGTGCCGTTCGGCCGGGACCTGGTCGACGCCGTCCGCGGCGGCAGCGGCCCGGTGCCGCACCGGGGCGCCGGCACCGGCTTCTTCATCGCCCTGGAGGGCGGCGACGGCGCCGGCAAGTCCACCCAGGCCCAGGCACTCGCCGAGTGGATCCGCGGCAAGGGGCACGAGGTCGTGCTCACCCGCGAGCCCGGCGGCAGCCCGGTCGGCCAGCGGCTGCGCGGCCTCGTCCTGGACGTCGGCAACACCGGCCTGTCGCACCGCGCCGAGGCGCTGATCTACGCGGCCGACCGCGCGGAGCACGTCGAGAACGTCATCCGGCCGGCCCTCGCCCGCGGCGCCGTGGTGATCACCGACCGGTACATGGACTCCTCCATCGCCTACCAGGGCGCCGGGCGCGACCTGGCCGCCACCGAGGTCGCCCGGATCTCCCGCTGGGCGACCGGCGGACTGCTGCCCGACCTCACCGTGGTGCTGGACGTCGACCCGACCCGGGCCCGGCAGCGCTTCACCGAGGCGCTCGACCGGCTGGAGTCCGAGCCCACCGAGTTCCACCAGCGGGTCCGGGCCGGCTTCCTCGCCCTCGCGGCCGCCGACCCGGCGCGCTACCTGGTGGTGGACGGCAGCCAGGCCCCCGGCTTCGTCACCACCGCCATCCGCCACCGGCTCGACCGCGAGCTGCCGCTCTCCGAGCAGGAGAAGGCCGCCCGCGCCGAGCAGGAGCGGTTGGCCAAGGAGGAGGCCGAGCGGCGCGCTGCCGAGGAGGCCCGCAGGAAGGCCGAGGAGGAGGCCGCCGAGCGCAAGCGCCAGGAGGTGCTGGCGCAGCTGCGGGCCGAGCAGGCCGAGCAGGAGCGGCTCGCCAAGGAGGAGGCCGAGCGGGTCGCCGCCGAGGCGCGGCGCAAGGCCGAGGAGGAGGCCCGCCGCCGGGCCGAGCAGGAAGCCCGTCGCCGGGCCGAGGAAGAGGCTCGCCGTCGGGCGGAGGAAGAGGTCCGGCTGGCGGCGGAGGCCGCCGAACGGAAGCGGATCGCCGACGAGGCGGCCGCCCAGGCCGAGCTCCAGCGGCAGCGGGAGCTGGCGCGCGAGGAGCAGCGGCGCCGGGCGGAGGAGGCGCTGCAGCGGGCCGAGGAGGCCCGGCTGGCGCAGGCCGCCGCGCTCGCGGCTGCGGCTGCTGCGGCGCAGACGGCTGCGGACCGGGCCGGTGCGGCGGCGACGGCGGAGCTCCGGGCGGTTCGGGACACGCCTCGGGACGAGCCTCGGGACGCGCCTCGGGACACTTCTCGGGACGCGGCGGGCGGCCTCGGCGACGAGGCGACGCGGGAGCTGACGCCGCAGGACCGGCAGGCGGCCGTCCGGGCGGCTGAGGCTGTTGAGGCCGCTAAGGCCGCGAGGGCGGCTGAGGCTGTTGAGGCTGTTGAGGCGACCACCCGGCTGCCGAAGGTGCCGGCCGTCGACGAGACCGCGGTGCTGCCGAAGGTGCCTGCGGTGGACGAGACGGCCGTGCTGCCGAGGGTTCCCGCCGTGGACGAGACGGCGGTGCTGCCGCGGGTCGGTCCGGGGCGTCCCGGCGAGCCGGTGGACAGTACCCGTGAGCTGCCGGTGGTTCCGCAGGCCGGCGAGTCACAGTCCGGCGAGTCGCAGTCCACCGCCGAGCGGCCGAGGCCGGACTGGGCCGAGGAGACGCCGATGGACGACCTGCCGAGCCTCACCGACACGCTGCTCGGCTCGCGGGACGAGTGGGCGCACTGGGAGCACGGCGGAGACCGGGCCGACCCCGGCCGCGGTGGCGGGGACGACCGCGGCGAGGACGGCGGCAAGGGCAAGGACAAGGGCAAGAGCCGCCGCTGGGGCCGACGCAGCTGAGCAGCGCTGGCCGGGAGGTCCGACGGCCGGTTGGAGGACGGGCGGTGTCGCACCGGGGGAGCCCCGGGGTGGCACCGCCCGTCGTCGTACCCGGGGCGCGCGGCTGTCGGCCGTGGGTTCGGCCGTGAGTTCGGCTGTGAGTTCGGCCGTGGGCTCGGCGGGGGTGCGGGGCGGGGCGGCGGCGGTTCGGCCGTCGTTCGCGGCCCGGTGCGCCTCGGACGGAGCAGTGGCTGTCGGAGCGGAGACGTATGCTCGACGGCGGGGAATCGGCGCCTGGCGCGCTGCCGTACGGAGCTTGGGAGCAGCAGTGGCCGTCTGGGACGACCTGGTGGGCCAGGATCGGGTGGTCGAACAGCTGACCGCCGCGGCCCGGGCGGCCGGGGCGACGGTCGAGGCCGGTCGCGGCGCCGCCGCCGACCAGGGCGGGAACGCCTCCCTGATGACGCACGCCTGGCTGTTCACCGGCCCGCCCGGCGCCGGGCAGGTCACCGCCGCGCGCGCCTTCGCCGCCGCCCTCCAGTGCACCAGCCCCGACCTCGCGCTGGGCGGCACGCCCGGCTGCGGGTTCTGCGACGGCTGCCACACCGTGCTGGCCGGCAGCCACGCCGACGTCAAGTACGTGCGGACGGACGGCCTGTCCATCGGCGTCGGCGACATGCGCGACCTGGTCCTGCGCGCCTCCAGCTACCCGACCGGCGGCCGCTGGTCGGTGATCCTGGTGGACGCGGCCCACCGGCTCACCGAGGCCGCCGCCAACGCTCTGCTCAAGGGCGTGGAGGAGCCCTCCCCGCGCACCGTCTGGCTGCTGTGCGCCCCCTCCGTCCAGGACGTGCTGCCGACCATCCGCTCGCGCTGCCGCCTGCTGGTGCTGCGCACGCCTGCCGCCGAGGCGGTCGCCGACATGCTGGTCGGCCGTGACGGCGTCGACCCGGAGACCGCCCGGCTCGCCGCGCTCGCCGGCCAGGGCGACATCGAACGCACCCGCCGCCTCGCCGTGGACGAGCAGGCCCGCACCCGCCGGGCCGAGGTGCTGCGGATCCCGCTGGAGGTCGCCGACATCGGCGGCTGCCTGACCGCCGCCCAGCGCCTGGTCGACACCGCCAAGGCGGACGCCGAGGCCCTCGCCGAGACCCAGGACACCAAGGAGACCGACGACCTCAAGGCCGCCTACGGCGCCGCCGAGGGCAGCAAGGCGCCGCGCGGCATGGCCGGGGCCGTCAAGGAGCTGGAGAAGCGGCAGAAGAGCCGAGCCACCCGCACCCGCCGGGAGACGCTCGGGGTCGCGCTGCTCGACCTGCTCGGGTTCTACCGGGACGTGCTGGCGATCCAGCTCGGCTCCACCGGTGTGCTCGCCAACGAGGACCAGCGGCAGGCGCTCGACCGGGTCGCCCGGGACGGGACGGCCGAGAACACCCTGCGCCGGATCGAGGCGGTGCTCGCCTGCCGGGTGGCGCTGGACCGCAACGTGGACCCGCTGCTCGCGGTCGAGGCGATGACGATGGCGCTGCGGGCGGGCTGAGGGGCGTCCCGGTCGGGGGCGGTTGAGCGGCTGTCGGGTTGTCGGCTCGTCAGGTCGTCAGCTGGTGTGGCTCTGCGGCCGTGCGGACGGCGGTGGGGCAGGGGCCGTACGCCGCCCGGAGGTGCCGGGGGTCGGTCCGGCGTCCCACCTTCGAGTGAACGGGCGATACTCGCCGGGCACACCCGCGTGTGACGGCGTGCCCGTTGTGCACGCTGGGGGCCGACTGTGCCCCGGCCGTACCCCGGTCCTCCCCGTCGGGAGGGCCCGCCGCCGGAGCGGTCGCCCCCCGCACGGCACCGGGTCCGGTCCGGCGCCGGCCCTCGTCCCGAGGTGGTGCGTTCCGTGGTTCGTCCGCTCCTCGTCATTCCCCTGCTGGCTGCCGCCATCGGCGGACTCTGGCTGGCGCGTGGTGCGCTCCAGCGCTGGCGCGACCTGCAGTCCGCCGCGACCTACGAACTGGCGGGCGACCGGTGGCCGATGCTGGTCCGGGCGGGAGGGGCGATGGTCTGCGGGGTGTGCGTCACCGCGTTGACGCTGCTCACCGCGCTCGGGGCGTTCGGTGGTCTCGGGCACGGCCCGTCCTCGACGGACCGGACCGAATCGGCTGTCGACGCGGCCGCGGCCGGGGCCTGGTCGGGCTCCGCGCCGGGGACGGCGGGCCGGCAGCAGGCGGCGCCGCCCGTCGCCACCGAGCCGGCCGCGGGTGCGGCGGGTGCGTCGGGTGCGGCAGGTGCGGCGGGTGCGGGTGCGGCGGGTGCCTCGGCGTCGGCGGCCGCCCCCGCCGTGGTCAGCCGCTTCGACAGCGTGGGGCACCCGGGCGGCGGCGAACTGCTGCAGTCCGCCGTGCTCGGCCCCGACGGGAAGCCGCGCAACGTCCGGGTCTGGCTGCCCGCGCAGTACGCCAAGGAGCCCAACGCGCGCTTCCCGGTCGTCGTGATGCACGCCGCCACCCCGGGCAAGACCGCCGACGCCGAGGTCCCGGACGTCTTCGAGGGCGTCGGCGCCGCCCTGCAGGCCGGCCGCGCCCGTCCGTTCATCCTGGTCGCCCCCGAGGCGCCGAACGGCACCGCGCACCCCTGCGAACTGGTCGCCGCCGCCCCGGCCGCCGTCGCCGACGACGCGGCCCTGCGCACCACCATCGCCGCCTCCTTCCGCACCCTCCAGCCCGGCCCGGCCTCCTGGGGCACCCTCGGGGTCGACGGCGGCGCGCCGTGCGCCGCCGCGGCCGGGCTCTCCCGCCCGGACCTGTACGGCGCCGCCGCCGCCGTCTCCGGCCGCTACGACACCGCCGCGCTCACCCAGACCGGCGCCGAGGCCCCGGCGGGCAGCTCGGCCAAGCTGCTGCTCGCCGCCGCCAAGGGCGACGCCGCCGGGCTCGACGCGGCCCGCAAGCTGCAGGCCTCGCTCAAGGCCGCTCCGGGCCCGGCGGCCAAGGCCGAGGTGCGGATCTCGGACAACGTGCAGGACTACTCGGCCGACCGGGAGCGGCTGCGACTGGTCCGTCAGGCGGCACAGTTCCTGGCCGAGGCGCTGGCCAAGGCTTCCTGAGCGACGCTGGTGGAGGCGCCGTGAGCGCCGGCCGAGCCGGCGTTACGCTGCCCGGTGCCCGGGGTGGGTACCGGGCAGCGGTGTTCCTTCGTTCCCGTACGTTTCTCGGACTGGTGGGTTGGGAGGAGACGGATGAGGGGCTCCGCGCGGTTGCGGGCGGTTGCGGTGGTGCTCGCGGTCGGGCTGCTGGCGGCCTCGGCGGGCGGGTGCGGCCGGGGTTCCTCGGGGCCGGCGGGTGGGTCCGGCGCCTCCGGTGTGCCCGGACAGGCCTCCTCCGACTCGACGGCTGCGGGGGCGGACGCGGGTACGGGCGCGGGCTCGGACGCGGGTGCGGGTGCGCGGCCCGGTGGTGGTGACGGTGACGGTGCCGGCGTCGGAGCCACCCCCTTGGAGCCGCTGCCCGCCGCCGTCCCCGCCGCGCTCGCGCCGTACTACGCCCAGCACCCGGCCTGGCAGTCGTGCGACGGCGGCTTCGAGTGCGCCACCTTCCGGGTCCCGATGGACTACGACCACCCCGGTGACGGTGAGCTCACCCTCGCGGCCGCCCGCGCCGCCGCCCTGCCCGACGACCCCGGCGGCGCCGGCGCCGCCGGCGACACCCCCCGGGCGGGCTCGCTGCTGCTCAACCCGGGCGGCCCCGGCGGCTCGGCGGTCGAGTACCTGGAGGCCGTCGCCGGGACGTACGACCGCACGGTGCGCGCCCGGTACGACCTAGTCGGCCTCGACCCGCGGGGGGTCGGCCGCAGCAACCCGGTCAGCTGCCTGAACGGCGAGCGGATGGACGCCTTCACCGCCGCCGATCTGGCTCCCGGCGACCAGGGGGCGGTCGACGCGCTGGTCGCCGTCGACAAGGAGTTCGCCGAGGGCTGCCGCAGGCAGGCCGGGACCGCGCTCGGCCACCTCAGCACCGTCGAGTCCGCCCGCGACATGGACGTGCTGCGCGCCCTGCTCGGCGACGAGCGGCTCAACTTCGTCGGAAAGTCGTACGGCACCTTCCTCGGCGCCACCTACGCGGGCCTGTTCCCGACCCGGGTCGGGCGGGTGGTGCTGGACGGCGCCATGGACCCGGCGCTCGACTCCGTCACCGGCAACCGCACCCAGGCCGGCGGCTTCGAGACCGCCTGGACCGCCTTCGCCGAGGACTGCGCCAAGCGCGAGGACTGCCCGCTCGGCCGCACCGGACAGCAGGTCGGCGACCAGCTCACCGCCCTGCTCGCGACCGTCCACGCCCACCCGCTGCCCAGCACCGACAACGGGCGCCGGCTCACCGAGGCCCAGGCCACCACCGGCGTCGTCCAGGCCATGTACGCCGAGTTCCTCTGGCCCAAGCTGCGCACCGCGCTCACCGACGCCAGGGCCGGCGACGGCACCGGGCTGCTCAAGCTCTCCGACGCCTACTACGGGCGCGAGGCGGACGGCTCCTACCCCAACCTGATGTTCGCCAACACGGCGGTCAACTGCCTCGACCTGCCCGCGCCGTTCCGCTCGCCCGAGGACGTCCAGCGGGCGGTGCCGGACTTCGAACGCGCCTCGCCGCACTTCGGCCGCGACATGGCCTGGATGGCCCTGACCTGCGCCTACTGGCCCGTCCGGGCCACCGGCGCGGCCCACACCATCCGGGCCGCCGGCGCCGCCCCGATCGTCGTCATCGGCACCACCCGCGACCCGGCCACCCCCTACGCGTGGGCCCGATCCCTCACCGGACAGCTGGAATCCGGCCGCCTGCTCACCTACGACGGCGACGGCCACACCGCGTACGGGCGGCGCAGCAGCTGCGTCGACGGCGCGGTCAACCGCTTCCTGCTCACCGGGGAGGCGCCGGACCAGGGCAAGCGCTGCGACCGGTAGCCCCGGGTGGCCCCGGGTGGCCCCGGGGAGCCGCCGGCCGGGCCTCCGCTCAGGCGGAGGAGACCGCCAGCTTCGCGGCGAAGCCCGCGAACAGGACGGCGACACCGCTGGTCAGGGTCGCGGACAGGCGCCGGCGGCGACGGAAGGCCGTCGCGAGCGTGGTGCCCGCGAATATCAGCAGCGAGAGGTACAGCATGCTGAAGGTCTGCAGGATCCCGCCCAGCAGCGCGAAGGAGAGCACCGGCTGCCCGTAGGACGGGTCGACGAACTGGGTGAAGAACGACAGCAGGAACAGGATCGCCTTCGGGTTCAGCAGGCTGATCACCAGCGCCCGCCGGAACGGCCGCTCACCCGCCTCCTCCACCGCCTCCGCACCGCCCGCCGGATCGGCCTCGGCCCGGTGCTCGCGCCACAGCTGGCGGGCCGCCCGCAGCATCCCGAAGCCGATCCACAGCAGGTACGCGGCACCGCCGAACTTCACCACCGCGAACACCGCCGGATTGGCCTTCAACAGCGAGGCCGCCCCCAACGAGGTCAGGCTGATCAACGTGAGGTCGCCGACGAACACCCCCGCCGCGGCCCGGTACCCGGTCCGGACGCCCTTGCGGGCGGCGACCGACAGCACGTACAGCGAGTTGGGGCCGGGCAGCAGAATGATGACGAGGGCGCCGAGGACGTACGTCGCCAGGTCGTTGACACCGAACACGGTGGCTCCGGGAGTGGGGAGGGGGCTGGCAGGGGGGCGCTCATCGTAACGTCGTACCAGCGATCGACCGAAGCGAAAACCGTCCACCCGCCGCGGCACCCCCACCCCGGCCCCACCCCGGCCCCACCCCGGCCCCACCGCCCCGGCTACGGATCACCTGCGAACCTGTGTAGACTGACCCGCGTTGCCACCACACATGGCAGCGGTGCCGCCTTAGCTCAGTTGGCCAGAGCAACGCACTCGTAATGCGTAGGTCGCGGGTTCGAATCCCGCAGGCGGCTCTGTAGAAGCCCCAGGACTCACTCGCCGTGACCTGGGGCTTTTGCCTTTTCTCGGCCTGGGGGCAGGACCGGTGCGCGGGTGCCGGGGGTTATTGGTCGAGGTAGGTGAGGACGGCGAGGACGCGGCGGTTGTCGGTGTCGGTGGGGAGGAGGTTGAGCTTGGTGAAGATGTTGCTGATGTGTTTGGCGACGGCCTTCTCGGTGATGAAGAGGCCCTGGGCGATGCCGGCGTTGGAGCGGCCCTGGGCGAGCCATTCGAGGACTTCGCGTTCGCGGGTGGAGAGGGCGGCGACGGATTCGTCGCGTTCCTTGCGGATGAGGAGTTGGGAGATGACCTCGGGGTCCATGGCGGTGCCGCCGTCGGCGACGCGGCGGATGGAGTCGAGGAACTGGGAGCCGTTGGTGACGCGGTCCTTGAGCATGTAGCCGACGCCGCGGCCGCCGCTGGCGAGGAGTTCGCGGGCGTAGAGGGGTTCGACGTACTGGGAGAGGAGGAGGACGGGGAGGGCTGGGGTGGTGCGGCGGGCGGTGAGGACGGCGCGCAGGCCCTCGTCGGTGAAGTTGGGGGGGAGCCGGACGTCGACGACGGCGACGTCCGGCTGGTGGTCGGTGAGGGCGCGGAGGAGGTCGGCGCCGTTGTCGACGGCGGCGGTCACCTCGTGGCCGTAGGCCTGGAGGAGGCGGATCAGGCCGTCCCTCAGGAGGAAGTGGTCTTCGGCGAGGACAATGCGCACGGGAGCTCCATGGTGACCATGGTGGGGCCGTTGACGGGGCTGCTGACGGCGAGGACGCCGTCGAAGGTGGCGAGCCGTCGTTCGATGCCGCGCAGGCCGGTGCCGCGGGTGGCGTCGGCTCCGCCGCGGCCGGTGTCCGTGACGGTGACGCGCAGCATGCCGTGATCGTAGCGAATGTCGATCCAGGCGCGGTCCGCGTGCGAGTGCTTGGAGACGTTGGTGAGGATCTCCGAGATGGCGAAGTAGGCGGCGGACTCGACGGGCATCTCGGGGCGGCCGGGGAGGTCGACCGCGACCTCGGTGGGGACCGGGCAGACCATCGCCAACGCCCGGACGGCGTCGGCCAGTCCGCGGTCGGCGAGGACCGGCGGGTGGATGCCGCGGACCAGGTTGCGGATCTCCTCCAGGGCCTTGGAGGAGGACTCCCGGGCCTCGATCAGCAGGGCGCGGACGGCGTCCGGGTTGGTCTCCAGGAGGTGCTCGGCGGCGTCCAGGGTCATGCCCATCGCGACCAGGCGGGCCTGGGCGCCGTCGTGGAGGTCGCGCTCGATCCGGCGGATCTCGGCCATCTGGGTGTCCACCGCGGTGCTGCGGGTGGTGGTGAGGTGCTCGATCCGGCTGGCCATCAGCTCCTGCTCGCTCGGGGCGAGCATCGAGCGGGTGTGGAGGGCGTGCCGGCGCACCGCGCGGGGCGCCGTCCAGAGGGCGAGCGGGAGTTGGAGCAGGCCGAGGACACCGGCCAGGACGGCGGTGGCCTGGCCGTCGATCGGGATGAACTGGTACCAGAGGCCGTCCCACTCGGTGGACAGCGGGACGCCGAAGAAGGCCAGGAAGATCCCCCAGAGGCCGCTGAGCACCAGGGCGATCGGGCCGAAGGCGAGCAGGCCGCCGGCGATCGGGTCGGTGAGGATCCAGGCGAACTCCCGGCGGGTCTGCGGGTCGCTCATGATCCAGCGGTAGCGGGCGATCGCCCCGGAGGCGCCCTCGGGGACGGGCGGCAGCGGTCCGGGCGGGCCCGGGATCCGGACGCCCGACCAGTCCTCGGCCAGGCCGCGCTGACGGGCCGCCAGGGCACGGACCCGCTGCATCGCCCGGGGCACCAGGCCGAGGCCGGGGCCGACCAGGGAGATCGCGGTGGTGAGTCCGAGGGACCGGCCGAAGGCGGAGACGGAGAGCCAGCAGAGCGTCAACGCGCGCCGGAGTCCGGTGAGTCCGGCGGAAGCGGAGAAGCCCCTGATCTCGACCGGTGCCGGGTCGGGCCCGAGCTGCATCGTGCGGTCCATGGACGCGCTCCTCTCTGGTGCCTGCGTGCTGCTCCCGGCCGTGGTGGCCGTGGGGACCATTCTGGGGCGGTGGGGTGCGGGACGCGGTGGTACTAACTCCCCTCTTGGGGAGACGCCTTCGGGGTGGCGAGGAAGAGGGAGAGGGTGTCGGCGACGCAGGCCGCGCGGGTCTCGCCCTCGATCTCCACGGTCATCCGCACCGCGGCCAGGTGGCCGGCCGGTGTCTCGCGCACGCTGGTCACCCGGGCGCCGCCGCGGACCCGGGCGCCGACCTTCACCGGGTGCGGGAAACGCACCTTGTCCAGGCCGAAGTTGACGCCCATGGTGACGGACTCGATCGCGAAGATGGCGCGCATCATCGCCGGCAGCAGGCCGAGCGTCAGGTAGCCGTGGACGATGGTGGTGCCGAAGGGGCCGGTGGCCGCGCGTTCCGGGTCCACGTGGATCCACTGGAGGTCGCCGGTCGCGCCGGCGAACCGGTCGACGCTCTCCTGGGTGACGACCAGCCAGTCGCTGTAGCCGAGGTGCTCGCCGGTCGCCTCGGTGAACTCGGCCAGGGTGGCAAAGGATCTCATGGGGTGATTCTCCGCCGCGGCGGCTGACGCTCAACTGACGTGCCGCTGAAGGAGGGTGGGGGAGAGGGAGGAGGGTGGAGGAGGGTCGGGGGAAGGAGGGAGGGGCGGGGTCAGCCGTAGCGCTTGAGCTCGTGGAAGAAGTCGGGGACGGTGTGCAGCCGGCCCGCCGCCAGGACCTGGTCGTGGACGTGCTTGGCGACGGCCAGGTCGAGCACGCCGAGGCCGAACGGGGAGAAGACCACCGTGCGGTCGGCGGGCGGGGTGATCGTGCCGGTGAGCACGTCGTACAGCGTGCCGGCCACGAACGCGCGGTGGCCGACGCGCTGTTCGGCCAGGTGCGGAGAGGTGCCGGCCTTGAGGCAGTGGTCGATGTCGTCGACCACGTTCCAGGAGTCGAGGACGATCTCCGGGGAGAGGTCGCGCAGCGAGATGTGCAGCACGAGCGGGTGGTGGGCGAACCAGGCCGGGTCCGTCACGTGCGGTTCGCCGGCCACGGTGGCGAAGACGACCAGGTCGGCGGAGCGGACCAGGTCCTCGGGCTTCTCGTGGACGGTGACGGCCAGGTCCTCGCCCTCGGCCCGGCGCAGGTAGTCGGCGAAGCCGTGGGCGTGGTCGGCGGAGAGGTCGTGGACGCCGGCCTCGGTGAAGTCGAAGCCGTTGGCGGCGAGGTAGGTGTGGAGGTAGCGGGCGATCAGGCCGACCCCGAAGAAGCCGACCCGGCGCGGGCGTTCGCCGCGGGCGTCGGCCAGCCGGGCGGCCTCGACGGTGGCGATGACGTCCTGCTCGTGGCCGTGCAGAGCCTCGTGCACCTGGGCGCCGGGGACGACGGCGAAGGTCGGGGCACCGGTCATGGGAACACTGGTCATGGGAACACTGCTCCTGCTCGGGTGCGGTACGGGAGTGGGTTCAGCCGATCCGGGCGAGGCCCTTGGCGCCCTGCCGGGCGCGCCCGCGGGAGACCAGCAGCGGGTCCCAGTCGGGGCCGCGGTCGGGGAGCCTGGCCGGGTCGCCGAGCACGGCGCCCGCGGCGACCTCGGTCAGCAGCGGGCGGTCCAGGATCTGCCCGGCGGCGACGATGCCGCCGGTGGCGACCGCGCTCAGGCCGCTGCCGAAGCGGGTGCTCTGGCCGACCACGTACAGGCCCTCGACGTCGGTGCGCACGTCGGGCCGCTTGCTGACGTTGCCCCAGCGGGCCATGCCGTACGGGGTGCCGCCGCTGCTGCGGGTGTAGCGCTCGTGGCTGAGCGGGGTGGCCGTCTCCAGGTGGGTGATGCGGTCCCGGAAGGGGCCGACCACCTTCTCGGCGGCGGTCACCATCAGTTCGGTGAACTGCTGCTTGCGCGCCTGGTAGGCGGCGTCGCGGCGGTAGGGCTCGCCGTCCACCGGGCCGCCGCGGACGCCCCAGAAGTCGTAGCCGGGCGGGCAGAGGGTGAGCAGCTGGAAGTTGGAGTGGCCGGGCGGGCAGACCGCGGTGGCGTCCGGGTCCTTGCGGGAGGCGAAGGAGAACATCAGCTGGGGTATCGAGTCCACCGTGCCGTCGCGTTCCCAGCGCTCGATCATGGCGGCGTGCGCGGCCTCCATGTCGTCGCTGCCGTGCCACCAGAGGTTGGCGTTGGGCAGGCCGGGCAGCTCGGTGTCGAGGGCGATGTACACCGCGACCAGGGCGCCGCGCATGGTGGCCGCGCGGGTCCGGTCGACCAGGTCGGCGGGGAAGGCCCGTTCGCCGCCGCACAGGTCGAGCACGGTGCGGCGGTAGTCGGCGTTGGAGATCACCAGGGGGGCGGAGATCCGGGTGCCGTCGGTGAGTTCGACGCCGGTGGCGCGACCGTCCTCGATCAGGATGCGGCGCACCTCGCAGCGGGTGCGCAGCTCGCCGCCGTACGACTCCAGGGCCTCGACGAAGGCGGCCACCAGGACCTGCCCGCCGCCCTCCGGGTAGTAGGCGCCGCGCAGGTAGTGGTCGAGCATCGCGGCGTGCTCGGCGAAGGTGATGCCGTCCGGCATGGTGCCGTAGTTGCCGGCCTGGGCGGCGAGCAGGGTGCGGGCCTTGGGGGAGAGGCCGCAGTGGGTCAGGGCCTCGGCGAGGGTCCGGGCCCGGCGGGCCCAGCGCATGGTGTCCGGGTACTGGCGGAACAGGTCGACCATGGGGCGGCCGAGCAGGGCCTCCCGGGTGGCTCCGGCCACCGTCTCGGCGAGGTGGACGAAGCGGTCGACGCCCTCGGCCTCCTCGGGCAGGGCCGCGCGCAGCCGGTCCCGGTAGCCCGGCCAGCCGGCCGGCACGTCCAGGGTGGCGGTGGGGGTGATGATCCGGTCGAAGCCCTGCTCGTTGTCCATCGGGCGGAAGGACACCCGGTCGCGGACGCCGAGTCCGGACAGGATCGCGGGGAAGATGCCGTCCGGCCCGCAGTCGCCGACGTAGTGGGTGCCGACGTCGAACTCGTACTTGCGCCGGCGGCGGAAGACGTGGGCGTTGCCGCCGGCCACGTCGTGCTGTTCGAGGACGAGCACGCTGCGCCCGTCGGCGGCCAGGTAGGCCGCGCTGACCAGTCCGCCGAGGCCGCTGCCGACCACGATCGCGTCGTAGTGGTCTCTGCCGCCCCCGGCCGTCGGACCCTGCACTTCCCGCATTCCCGCCCCCACTCGTCGGACCATCAGAACGTGCCGCCGCCGTGGATCTCGAAGACCGACCCGCTGATGTACGCCGCCCGGTCGGACAGCAGGAAGGAGACCAGGTCGGCCACCTCTTCCGGCTTGCCGATCCGCCCGAGCGCAACGCTCCCCAGCATCCGTTCCAGCGCTGCCCCGGACATCCCGCCGACCATGTCGGTCGCGATCAGGCCCGGGGCGACCACGTTGGCCCGCACGCCGCGCGGGCCGCACTCCTTGGCCAGGGATTTGGTGAAGCCGATGATCCCCGCCTTCGAGGCGGCGTAGTTGGCCTGGCCGACGTTACCGTAAATCCCGGACACTGACGACAGGTTGACGATCACTCCGGTGCGCCGCGTGCTCATCGCGAAGGCCGTCGCGCGGCACACGTGGTAGACGCCGTCCAGGTTCGTGCGCAGCACTTCGTCCCAGTCGGATTCGGGCATCAGGATCACCGGACGGTCCCTGGTGATGCCCGCCGAGGTGACCGCGGCGTCGACCGGGCCGAGGTCGCGCTCGGTGCGGGCGAACCAGTCGCGGACCGCGGCGGAGTCGGCCACGTCGCAGCGGGTCGCGGTGATCCGGGTGCCGGCCTCCCCGGCCTCCTTGACCAGCCGGTCGGCTGCGTCGGCGTCGGCGCGGTAGCAGAAGGCGACGTCGTAGCCGTCCCGGGCGAGGCGGAGCACGATCGCCCGGCCGATGCCCCGGGAGCCGCCGCTGACCAGGGCGATCATGCGTCGGCTCCGTTCGGGGCGGTCGGGTTCGGGGCGGTCGGGTTCGGGGTGGTGGTGGCGGGAACGGTGGCCGGGGCCAGCAGGCGGAGCACCGCGCAGCCGACCGCGCCGTCCCGGTCGACGGCGGTGACCAGGGCGGTCCGGCCCGCCGCGGCCGGTTCGGTCTCGGCGGTGCTGAGCAGCGCCTGGATCTGGAAGGTCGCGGCGGCCGGGCCGGGGTCCAGCAGCTGCTGGTGGCCGGTCACGGGCCTTCGGCCCGGGTTGCTTGAGCCTTCGGCGCTGCGCGGCGGCTTCGCCTCGGCCCCCGCCGCCTCACCCCGGAGGAGCGAGCCCTCAGGCTCAAGAGCTGGGAGCCGTACGTCGGCCAGGCCGTCCGCCCGCTCCGGCGGCTCCAGCGGCTCCAGCGGCCCGGCGGGAAGGGTCGAGGAAGACCTTCTCCAGCGGCAGCCCGAGGTCCTTGCAGACGCCGAGCCAGGACAGCCGGTTGACGTTGTGCGGCAGCACCAGCGCCAACTCGTCGATCCCGCAGCCCGCTTCGGCCAGCGCCGCGGCGATCACCTCGCACAGGCCGGGCCCGTAGAGGTCCTGGAACTCCTTGGCGGCGACCTCGCCCATGACGAACTCGTCGCCGAACCGCGGGTAGGTGCGCGCCGCGTAGCCCGTCATCCGGTCCGGGCCGGAGCGGTCCGCGCTCACCAGGACGGCGGCGGTGCCCTCGCCCATCACGGTGACGTCCGGGATGGACTGGGTCTGCGCGGTGCAGGCCTTCTCCCCGGCGACGACCAGGGCGAGCGCGTTCGGGTCCGGGTCGGCGGCGAGCAGGGTGCCGGCCAGGTCCAGGGCGAGCAGGCCGGAGGCGCAGGCGTGGTGCGAGACGACGAACGCGGCGGCGTGCTCCAGGCCGAGTTCGGCCTGGAGCGGCCCGAGCGCGGTCAGCGGGTACGGCAGCGGCGAGGGCATGGTGCGGGCCTGGAGGACGTACTTGACGCGCTGTTCCTGGCCGCGCAGCTCGACCAGCTTGGTCGCGGCGCGCAGCAGCAGCTCGGTCTCGGTGGCCGCCGGGTCGCGGCACACCTCGGCGAGCCCGTAGAAGCGCTGGTAGCGGCGCAACTGGACGTCCGTCAGCTGGAGTCGCCGCTGGAAGCGGGCGATCGGGACGGTGTCGGGAAGGCAGCTGGAGACCGCCGTGATCGACGTCATGCCCACTACGGTGGCGCGCGGCGCTGACGGGCAGCTGACGCCGGGCTGACCGTCGCCGACTCCCGGCGGCCTGCGCAGGCCGCCGGGAGTCGGCGCAGGCAGCCGGGAGTCGGCGCAGGCCCGCCGCGCCGGGCGGGCCCGCCGGTGTCGTCGCCGCCCTGGCGCTACCGGTGCAGGACGGTGCCGCCTCCGATGACCCAGAAACCGGCCGGGACGGTGCCGCACCGGGTGACCTCGGTGTGCCTCGTGGGGTCGGTCCGTTCCCAGCCGACCCGGCGCTCGCCGTGCCCGTCGGCCGGGTAGAAGGTCAGACCGGCCTCGGGGTGCTGCCCGGGCTGGAAGGGCTGCGGCTCGCCGCCGAGCGGGGTGAGCACCATCCGCGAGATCGGCCCGGTCACCGTGACGGCGCCGTCCGCGTCGACGGTCAGACAGTCGACGTCGAACTCGGCCCGGATGGTGCCGTCCTTGTCGAAGACGTGCTGCACCACGGCGTGCCCCCGGGCCCGGCCGTCGACCGTACGGGCGCTGACCTGCGCGGTGAGCCGCTCGCCGGGGTTGGCGCCCGGGCCGTGCTCGTTGAGCAGCGTCCAGCCGCGCAGAGCGAGGTGCCCGGCCGGTCCTGCGGTCGCCGCAGCCGCGGCCGCAGGTACGGGTACGGCCGCGGGCACAGCGGCGGGCGCGGCGCCGGCGGTGCCGGCCGTCCCGGCGGCGAGGGCCGTGACGGCGGTGGCGAGCGCGATGGCGGCGGTGAGCTTGCGCATGGTCGATCCTTCGATGCGTCAAGGGAGTTCGGGCTGTTGCCCGACCCCTCCAAGCTCCCAGCCCACCACCGCCCGCGGCCTCCGCCCCGGGGAGGGACCGGCTCCCCCCGGTGGGGGAACCGCGCCTCCTCCGCCCGGCCCACCGCAGGACGCCGGGGCCGTACGGTGACGGCCGCACGCGGTCACCGCGCCGCCCTCACCGCACGGCCCGGCGTATCGCCTCCAGGGCGAGCGCGGCCGCGGCCAGCGCGGCGGCCAGCCCCGCGACCGCCGCCGGGGCCGGGGCGCGGTCTCCGGAGACGCCCAGGAAGTCCAGCCCGGAGGCGTGGTTGACCATCCCGTACCAGAGCATCGGGTAGACGGTCTGGAACAGCCGGGGCCCACGGCTGAGGCTGCCGCAGAGCAGGGCCAGGGCGGGCACCAGCAGCGCGCCCGCCACGGCGCCCAGCGCCGCCCGGGACTGCCCGGCGGCGGCGAGCCGCAGGGCCGGCACGGCCGTCACCGCCAGTGCCGGGACGATCCCGGCGAGCAGCCCGGCCAGCCCCCGGCGCAGCGGGGACGGGCAGGCGGCGAGCAGCTGCTCGGTGCTGCCGCCGCCGGCCCGGTGGCCCATCCGGGCCCAGAGCGGCATCGGCCAGAGCACCGCGAACGGCAGCACCGCGTGGCTCGGCCCGTCCGGTGCGACGGCCGCCGCGGCCACCGCGAGCAGGGCCGCCCCGGCCCACCAGAGCCGCTGCCCCCGCGCCAGGATCCGCAGCTCCCCGAGCAGCGCGTCGAAGCCGATCCGCCCCTGCCGGGGAGCGGCCGGTCGGGCGGGCCCCAGGGCGAAGCCCGCCGGCTCGGCGGCGACGCCGGGGCCGGGGCCGATGGTCCCGCCGCCCGCCCTGCCTGGCCGCGCCCGCCCGGTGCCCCGCCGGGCCGGATCCCCGTCGAAGCGCCGGAACCAGAGCGCCCCGACCAGCGCGATCCCCACCGCCGCGCCGACCAGCAGCACCCCCGTGGCCGCTGGTCCGCCCGCCTCGCCGGGCCCGAGCCCGGGCCAGTCGAAGGTGCCGAGCACCCGGTTGTCCGCCGTCAGGCCCACGCCGAACTCCACCCCGGCGACCGGCCGCCCGCCCGCCGCGAGCGACTCCCGGATCGAGGCGGTGATCCGCCGCATGCCCAGCAGGTCCGGCCCGCCGCCGGCCTGCGCGCCGAGCACCGTCACCAGCCAGACCGCGAACCAGACCGCCGCTCCCAGCCCGCCGCGCAGCCCGGGCACGGTGTCGAAGAGCACCGCGCACCCGGCCACCGCCGCCAGCAGCGGCAGTGTGATCAGGACGTACGGCAGCAGCAGCCGCACCGCGTCCACCCGGCCCGAGTCTCCCTTGACCAGCTGCACCGCGAGCGCCGTCCCGGCGAGCGCGAGCAGCATCGAGCCGAACAGCAGCAGGTTGCCGACGAACTTGCCCGCCAGGTAGCCCGCCCGGCTGAGCGGGGTGGCGGCGAGCAGCCGACCGACACCGCTCTGCTCGTCCCGCCCGATGCCGCCCCGGGCGATCCCGAAGCCGGCCAGCGAGAGCCAGACCGCGCCGCCGAGCGCGGTGACCGTCCCCACGTAGCCGCTGGTGTAGCGGCCGTGCAGGTCGGTCACCTGGAACACTTCCCAGCGGGAGTCGCCCACCGGCGCGGCGAGCAGCCCGAGCGCGAGCGTGCCGAGCAGCACCACCAGGTAGCCGGGCCGGCGCCGGCGCTCCCGGAAGTCGGCCAGGGCCAGCGCCCCGATGCGCGTCACCATGCCCTCACCGCCTCCGGCTGCCCGGGCCCGGTGCGGTCGGCGGTGAGCAGCAGGTAGGCGTCCTCCAGCCGGGGCGGTACGGGCCGCGCCCCGGGCGCGGGCGCCTGCCGGGAGAGCACCCGGGCCCGGACGCCCTCCGGGGTGCGGGTGGTGGCGCCGACCGGGAAGCGCGAGCGCAGCGCCGGGAGCCCGTCCGCGGCGACGGTCAGCTCCCAGACGGAGCCCTCGGCCCCGCGCAGCAGCTCCTCCGGACTGCCGTGGTGCAGCAGCCGCCCGCCGCCCATCACCGCGATCCGGTCGGCGGTGGCGGCGACGTCCGGGACGATGTGGGTGGACAGCACGACGATCCGGTCGGCGCCGAGCCCGCTGAGCAGGCTGCCGAAGCGCAGCCGCTCCTCCGGGTCGAGCCCGACCGTGGGCTCGTCCACGATCAGCAGCGCCGGGTAGTTGAGCAGCGCCTGGGCGATGCCGACCCGTTGGCGCATCCCGCCGGACATCGCGCCGAGCCGCTGCCCGGCCGCGCCGGTGAGGTTGACCAGGTCGAGGAGCTGCTCGATCCGGGCCGCGGCGGAGCGCCGCCGCAGCCCCTTGGCGGCGGCCAGGTAGGCGAGGAACTCGCGGGCGGTGAGCTGCGGGTAGACGCCGAAGTCCTGCGGCAGGTAGCCGACGGCGCGGCGCAGCGGCCCGGGCCGGCGGGCGATGTCCACCCCCTCCCACAGCACCCGCCCCGAGGTGGGCCGGGTGACCGTGGCCAGGATGCGCATCAGGCTCGACTTGCCGGCGCCGTTGGCGCCGAGCAGGCCGAGCACGCCGGGCCGGAGCGTCAGCGAGAAGGAGTCGACCGCGCGTCTGCCGCCGCGGTACTCCTTGGTGAGGTCGAGGATCTGGAGTTCGGTCACGTCCCGAATGCTTCCGGCCGGGCCGTGCCCGCACATCTGCCGTTCGGCAGATATCCGGCGGCTTCCGGCACCGGATCACGCCGGGGAACGCCGGAGGGGTGTGCCGTTCGGCACACCCCTCCGATCATCTGACGATGAATCAGATGTCAGTCCTCGTCGCCGAAGTCGCCCTCGACGTCGCCGCCGAGGTCGCCCCCGGCGTCACTCCCGTCCGGGGTGCCGCTGATCGCGTACCCCTGCCGGCGCGCCTCGTAGCAGGCCACCGTCGCGGCCGCCGAGACGTTCAGCGAGCCGACCCGGCCCAGCTGCGGCACGAACACCACCTGGTCGCAGAGCTCCAGCGCCTCGGGCGTGATCCCGCGGTCCTCGTGCCCCAGCACGAAGGCCACCGCGGGGGTCAGCCCGGCGGCGAACATCGGCACCGCGTCGTCCGCCAGCTCCAGCCCGACCACCTTGAAGCCGTCGGCCTTCGCGGCCGCGACCGCCTCGGCGACGGTCGGGAAGTGCTCCACCTTCAGGTACTTGTCGGTGCCCATCGCGGCCTTCTGCGCGCCGGACGAGCGCACCGACGGGGTGTCCCCGGTCAGGTACAGCTTCTCGGCGCCCATCGCCGCCCCGGTGCGCACCACCGAACCGACGTTGAACGGCGACTGCAGGTTCTCCAGGATCATCGCGAGCCGGAACTCGTTGCTGCGCCGCCAGGTGCGGTGCAGTCGCTTCAATTCGGTCCCGCGCAGCTGCTTCACGACGTCGTTCCCCGTCCACTCTCGGTGCCCTCGCCCGCTTCCGGGCGGGGCCGCGCTTCCAGAATCCGGAACCCGTTGACCGACGCGACCCGGGAGGTCGGGTAGCCCTGCTCGTTGAGCCACTTCTGCAGCGAGTCCGAGCCCAGGTGCTTCTGCACCACGAGGAACGCCGAGCCGTCCGGGGTCAGCCGGCCGAGCCAGTGGGTCAACAGCCCGCGCAGCTCGGCCTTGCCGATCCGGATCGGCGGGTTGGAGTAGATGGTGGCGAACCGGAGGTCCTCGGGGACCTCGTCCGGCAGCGCGGCCTGGACGTTGCCCAGCCGCAGGGCCTCCGCGTTCAGCCGGACCAGCTCCAGCGCGCGCTCGTTCACGTCCACCGCCCACACCGGGAGCCGCTTGCGGCGGGTCGCCCAGGTCAGCGCGATCGGGCCGTAGCCGCAGCCGACGTCCAGGATCGGGCCGCGGACCCGCGGCGGCGGGGCGTGCTCCAGCAGGACCCGGGTGCCCTGGTCGAGTCGGCCGTGCGAGAACACCCCCGCGTCGGTGGTGAGTTCGAGGGTCAGGTCCGGGAGCGAGACCGTGATCGGCCGGCGCTCGCTGGCGACCTCGGGCGCACTGGAGAAGTAGTGCGAGCCGGACATGGGTTCCCCGTCGTTCGTAAGGGCCGTCATGGTCAGGCCGTCGTGCGGATGGGCCTCGGGGCCCACCGGGTGGGTGCGGGACGGCCCTGGGTACGGCACCGATCGTACCCCCGGCGGCCTGCGGGGCGTTCCGCCCGGCCCCGGGGGGACGGGCCCGCGGGCGGGCCCCGGACCGGTCGGCGCGGCCGCCCGGGCGGCGTCCGGGCGGCGTCCGGGGCGATCGTCGCGCGGAACGCCTCCGGAGCCGGGCGGGCGTGGTCGGGGCCCGGACAACACGCCGGAGCGCCCTCGGCACGTCGCGTCCGCGCGCCCGGCGGCGGATACTGCGAGTACCGCCATCCGGGCCCTGGGAGCCTCCCGACAGTGAGGACGGACGCCATGCCGCAGAATCACGAGGACTACCTGATCGACGAGGCTGCCGAGACCGTCGAGCCCGACGACGCAGCGACCGACGGCGACGAGTACGACGAGGTCGCCGAGCGCCGGGCCGTCGGCGGGGACCCGGCCACCGACCTCGCGGACGCCGCCGAGCAGAGCCGGGTCGTCCAGCTCGACGAGGACGAGTACCGGGAGTAGCGGCAAGCGCCCACCAGCACTCACCGGCCCCCACCGGCCCCCGCACGCCCCACCGGCCCCCACGCGCCCCCTACAGCGCCTTGCGGCCCTACAGCGCCTTGCGGCGCTGCAACCAGGTCATCGCCGCCCAGCCCGGCAGCACCGGCAGGATCAGCGTCAGCAGCCGGAACAGCGCCACCGCCGCCAGCGCCCCGCCCTCCTCCATCGACGCGGTCTGCTGGAGCCCCAGCAGCAGCGCCCCGTCCACCGCGCCGACCCCGCCCGGGGTCGGCGCTGCGTTGCCCGCCGCGTTGCCCACCAGGAACACCACCGCCACCGCGGCGAAGGACGGTGCCCGGCCGATCGCCAGGGCGCAGCAGTACAGGCAGGTGATCAGGCAGAGCGACACCGCCAGCTGTCCGGCCACCCCCACCGCCAGCCGCCCCGGATTGCGCAGCAGGTCCAGCAGCCGCGGCAGCACCTCGGCCGTCAACGGCCGCAGTCGCGCCGCCAGCCACCGCCGGGCGGGCGGGATCGACCACACCACCACCAGCAGCACGGCCGCCACCACCAGCCCGCCGACCACGGCCGGCAGCGCCGCCAGCTCCGAACCGCCCGGCTGCGCGTCCACCAGGTAGACGAAGGCCCCCAGCTGCAGCAGGTGCAGCACCAGCCCGATCAACTGCCCCACCCCGACGCTGGACAGCGCCTGCGCGGTGGGGATGTTCGCCCGCTGCAACAGCCGGGTGTTCAGCGCGATCCCGCCGACGCCCCCGGGCGACACCAGCTTCACGAACGCCCCGGCCAGCTGCGCCAGCACCACGTTGCGGAAGTTCAGCCGCTCCGGCACGAACCCGACGAACCCCATCGCCGCCGCCACGTGGCTCAGCCCCGCGGCCAGCACCGCCAGCGCCATCCACCACGGATCGGCATCGGTCAGCGCCGCGATCGGGTTGTCCTCCACCGCGAAGAACTGCGGGATCAGCAGCACCCCGGCCACCACCCCGCCCGCCACGGCGAACAGGGTCCGCGGCTGCAACCGCTCCAGCCGCACCGGCCGCCCCACCACCTCCGGGCGCCCGCGCGACACCTCCGCCCGGATCTCCTCCAGCAACCCGCCGGACACCCCGGCCTCCGCCCCGGCCTCCGCCCCGGCCGCGGAGCCGGCCTCCGCGGCCGGGCCGACCCGGCCGACCGCCGGAGCGGCGGACGACCGGGTGGGGACGGCAGCGCTGCCCGAGCTGCCGTCCGGGACCACCGGCTGCCCGGTCTGCTGCCCACCGCCGGCCGCGTCGCCCGGCGCCTGCCCGCCCGGTGTCGACGCGCCCGGTGTCGACGCGCCCGGTGTCGACGCGACCGGTGTCGACGCGACCGCACCGTGGCCGCCCCCCTCCGGGGCCTCCGCCCCCGCCCCCGCCGGACCGGCGCCCGGGCGGCGCTTGAGCGCCTGGCGGGTCGAGCGGGCGAGGGCGATCGGTTGGAGGAGGGGGAGTGCGGCGCCCAGGGCGTCGCGGCCGAGGACGGTGGTGGCGGTGCGGACGGCGCGGTCGGCGCCGGCCCGGAGGGCGAGGGTGGTGAGCAGTTGGACGACGTCGCAGCGCAGGACGAGTTCGCTGGCCGCGATGTCGCCGTCGGCGAAGTCGACCAGGTGGACCGCGCCGGTGCCGTCGACCAGCAGTGAGGACGGGACGAGGGCGCGGTGGGCGATCTCGCGGCGCTGGAGCAGGGCGAGCTGGCCCCAGGCGTCGGTGAGGAGCCCGTCGGTGATCTCCTCGTCGTCGAGCCGGTCGAGGGTGCGTCCGGCCAGGTGCTCGTACGCGATCAGGGCGGTGTCGTGGCCGAGGCCGGCGGTGGCGGCGATCCGGCGGGTGCGGACGCCGGCGGCGAGGGCGGCGTAGGTGACCAGGGCCTCGTGTTCCAGCCCGGTGCGCGGTGAGCGCAGGGCGCGCGGGTGGGGGGCGGTGCGCAGCCGCAGGCGGCGCCAGGCGCGCTGGACGGCGGCGGCGGTGACGGCCTGCCGGTCGAGCAGTTGGACGTCGAGTTCGGGCCGGTCGTCGGCCTGCCGGACCCGGTATCGGTCCGGTCCGGCGGGCAGTGCCTCGACCGGTCGCAGTCCGCTGTCGCGCAGGGCGCGGAGCACTTCGCCGGGCCGGGGCCGCGGGTCCGGGGTGCCGACGGCGTACAGGGTGCCGTGGGCGCCGGTCCAGCCGATGAGCAGCCCGAGCAGCAGGGCGGTGGGGGTGGCGTACCCGCCGGCCAGTCCGGCGAGGCCGGAGAGGGTGAGGACGGCCCAGGGCAGGCGCCGTTCGCGGCTGGCGGAGGCGGTCATGAAGGCGAGGACGGGCGCCAGGTAGCCGTAGACGGGTTCGGTGTGCGCGAGCGCGTCGGCGGGCAGCCGCTGGGTGAGGGCGGTGAGCAGTGAGGCCGGGGCGAGGTCGTCGGCCCACAGGTCGAGGGCGAGGGTGGCGCCGTACGCGATGACGGCGGCGAGCAGCCCGTCGGAGACCTGCTGGAGGGCGCGCCGCCGGTCGGGGCCGAGCAGGCGGCGGACGGCGAGGCCGACGGGCAGCAGCAGGACGGCGGCGGTGGTGAGCCCGCCGGCCAGGTTCGCCAGCGGCCTGGGGACCAGCGCGGCGGCCCCGGCGACGTCGGCGGCGATGCCGCCGGTGGTGGCGCGGGCGTAGTCGGCGAGCAGCAGGGTGAGCGCGATCGTGATCAGGCCGGTGAGCAGCCGGATCAGGGCGACGGGCTGTCGGACCCGGCCGGCCTCGGCCAGCGGGCGGGCCCGTCGCCGCCGGCCTCCCGGGCCTCCCGGTCGGCCGGGTGCGGCCCTGTCGGCATGCCGCTGCCCGGGTATCTCCCCGTCGCTGTCCGGTCGTCCGGCCGGGGTGGTGGTGCCGCCCCCGCCGGTGTCGCCGTTCGTTCTCCCCGTCACGATCGCCACGGGTGGCATGCTCCCATGCCGCCCGTGGGCCGGGGGCGCGGGTTCGGCGCCCCCGCCCCGCCCCCGCCCCGCCCCCGTCGCGCCCCGGCCCCCCGTCGCGCCCCGCCCCTGTCGTGCCCCGCCCCCGTCGCGCCCCGGGCCCGCCCGCGTCACGCCTGCCGGGTCGGCAGCACCACCTGGTGGCGCAGGTTGACGTGCCGGGGCCGGCTCACGGTGTAGGCGATGAGGTCCGCGATGTCGTCCGCGCCGAGCGCCGGGATCGCGGCGAACAGGCCGCCGAGCTGTTCGCGCAGCACCGGGTTGTCGATGTGCTCGCCGAGTTCGGTCTCGGTGAGGCCGGGCTCGACGGCGCTGACCCGGACGTCGCGCGGGCCGAACTCGGTGCGCAGGGCGGTGGAGAGCTGGGTGAGGGCGGCCTTGGTGGCGCCGTACACCGCGTAGTCGGGGAAGGAGACGTGCGAGGCGATGGAGGAGACGTTGACCAGGTCGGCGGTGCGGCCGTCGGCGGCGGCCGCGGTGAGGTCGGCGGTGAAGGCGCGGACGATCCGCAGGGCGCCGGTGAGGTTGGTGTCGATCATCCGGGTCCATTCGTCGATCCGCCCGTCGGCGAGCGGGTTGGCGAGCATCACCCCGGCGTTGTTGACCACCAGGTCGACCGGGCCGTAGGCGGCGTGGACGGCCTTCGCGGCGGCGTCGACCGAGGCCTGGTCGGTGATGTCGGCGGTGACGGCGAGGGCCTGCCCGCCGGCCGCGGCGATCTCGGCGGCGAGCGCGTCGATCCGCCCGGTGCGGCGGGCGAGCAGGGCGACCCGGGCGCCGTTCGCGGCGAGCAGCCGGGCGGTGGCGGCGCCCATGCCGCTGGCGGCTCCGGTGACGACGGCGGTGCGGGTGGCGAGGGCGGGGTAGCTCATCGGGGACTCCTGGAGGGGTTCGACCTGCTGACGTCGACCACTCTGCGGCGCCGCCGCGCGCCTACCCAGGGCCACGTTCTTCCCGGGTCCGCGCTTTCCGGGAAGTCCCTGCCCGGGAAGTCCCTGCCTGGGAAAGGCAGTACCACCCTCGGGCCGTCGCCCCAGGGCTACCCTGCCTGGCATGGAGAACACCCTGGGGGACTTCCTCCGCTCGCGCCGGGCCCGGATCCAGCCGGAGGAGGTGGGCCTGCCCGCGCACGGCCGCCGCCGGGTGCAGGGCCTGCGCCGGGAGGAGGTGGCGCAGCTCGCCGGGGTCAGCGTGGACTACTACATCCGGCTGGAGCAGGGCCGCGGCGGGAGCGCCTCGGACGCGGTGCTGGACGCGGTCGCCCGGGTGCTGCGGCTGGACGAGGCGGAGACGGCGCACCTGCGGTCGCTGAACCGCCCGCCGAAGGAGACGCCAGCCCGGGTCCGCGGGGACCGGCGGGTCCGCCCGGGGACGCGGCTGCTGCTGGACCTGATGGCCGGGGTGCCGGCCTTCGTACTGGGCCGCCGGATGGACGTGCTGGCCTGGAACGCCCTGGGCGACGCGGTGAACGGCTTCTCCGAGCGCGCCGCGGCCGGAAAGCCCGGTGCGCCGCTCAACCAGGTCCGGGACGCCTTCCTCGACCCGGCCGCCCGCACCCTGTACCGCCAGTGGGACGCCGTCGCCGCCGAGACCGTCGCCCAGCTGCGCCGGGACGCCGGGCTGCACCCGGACGACCCGGCCCTGGCCGCCCTGGTGGGCGAACTGTCGGTGCGCAGCGAGGAGTTCCGCCGGCTCTGGGCCGACCACCTGGTGCGGGAGAAGACCAGCGGCGTGAAGCTGCTCCGGCACCCGCTGGTCGGCGACCTCGACCTCGGTTTCGAGACCCTGGCCGTCCAGGGCTCGCCGGACCAGGTGCTGGTCGCCTACACCGCCGCGCCGGGTTCGCCCACCGCCCAGAGGCTGGCCCTGCTGGCCAGTTGGACGGCCGCCGGCCCGGTTCCGGAGCCCGCGGAGCGTGCGGAGCCCGTGGAGTCCGGGGACGGGTCCTGAGTGAACGGTCTGAGCGAACGGTCTGAGCGAACGGTCTGAGCGGGCGGCCCGGCCGGAGCCGTCATAGCCTTCGAACATGACCGCCTGCGAAGACCTCGCCATGGCCCCCCGGGACATCGAGCCCGCCCCGCCCACCGACGGCTGCGCGGACTGCCTGGCCGGGGGCAGCCGGGACTGGGTGCACCTGCGGGTCTGCCTGGACTGCGGCCACATCGGCTGCTGCGACAACTCGCCGCAGCGGCACGCCACCGCGCACTTCCACAACTCCTCCCACCCGGTGATCCGTTCCTACGAACCGGGGGAGGACTGGCGCTGGTGCTACGTCCACGAGGTCATGGGCTGAGCCGGCCCCCGACCGCTCCGGTGGCACCGGCCCGTCGACCGGATAAAATCCGGACATAACACCCGAGCGGCCCCTCGGTCCGGCATCCGTCCGGCCGCGGCCGCCGAAGGGAGGCCGACGATGACCAAGCGAACCGCGGGCAGCACCGCCCAGCTCCGCAAGGGCACCCAGGAACTGCTGGAACGCCGGGGCATGGCGACGATGCCCGGCCGGCTCGGACCGAAGCCCGCCTTCGGCGCGCTGTCCGCCCCCGGGAGCCCGACCGGCGACGCCTTCCGCCACGGCGGGCGGGACGCGGCCTCCGCGATGCCGCACGCCGCCCCGGCGATGCACGCGGAACTCAAGGGGCACCGCCACCGCGGCGCCGAGAAGCACTCGGCCCACTGAGCCGGCCCCGCGCCGACCACGCACCCCGCTGACCGGCCGACTGTCAGTGGGGTGCGCTACGTTCGACCCGTTCACCAGGACGCGGCGGGGCGCCCGGAACGCACAGGGCGCGACGGGGCGCGACGGGGCGAACGGAACGCACGAGGCGACGGGGGCGCACCATGACCGACGTGACCACGCAGGAGCCGGTGGAGCTCCAACTGGAGCGCCACCGCACCGAACTCACCGGCTACTGCTACCGCATGCTCGGCTCGGTCTTCGAGGCCGAGGACGCGGTGCAGGAGACCATGGTCCGCGCCTGGCGCGGGCACCGGGGCTTCGAGGGCCGGTCGGCGCTGCGCTCCTGGCTGTACCGGATCGCCACCAACGTCTGCCTGGACGCGCTGAACGGCCGCAAGGGCCGGGCCCGCCCGATGGACCTCGCCGGTCCGGTGACGGTGGCCACCGCGAGCGACGTCCGGCTGCCCGAGGTGACGTGGATCGGCCCCGCGCCGGACGGCCGGGTGCTCCCCGAGACGGGGGACCCTGCCGAGGTGGCCGCCCGGCGCGAGTCGGTGAAGCTGGCCTTCGTCGCCGCGCTGCAGCGCCTCGCGCCCCGGCAGCGGGCGGTGCTGATCCTGCGCGAGGTGCTCGGCTGGAAGGCCGCCGAGGTCGCCGAACTGCTCGGCGTCACGGTCGCCTCGGTCAACAGCGCGTTGCAGCGGGCCCGCGCGGTGCTCGCCGCGGACGCCTCCGCCGCCCGCCCGGCCGCCGCACTGGACGAGGCGCACCGCGCCCTGCTGGAGCGCTACGTCCGCGCCTTCGAGGCGTACGACATGGACGGCCTGACCGCGCTGCTGCACGAGGACGTCACGCTCAACATGCCGCCGTACTCGATGTGGCTGCGGGGGGCGGCCGAGGTCCGGGCCTGGATGCTGGGCCCGGGGCACGGTTGCCGGGGCTCCCGGCTGCTCCCGGTGACGGCCAACGGCGGTCCGGCCCTCGCCCAGTACCGGCCGGGCCCGGCGGGCGGGTACGCGCCGTGGGCGCTGGTCGTGCCGGAGGTGTCGGACGGCCGGATCACCGGGCTCACCAACTTCCTCGACACCGACGTGCTCTTCCCGCTGTTCGGCCTCCCGGCCCGGCTCCCGGCCGAGTAGGCCGTGCTGCTCGGCGGGCGTGGCGGCCGCGCCCCGGTGGCAGAGTGGGGGCGACCGAACCGCCCTGCCCCAGGAGGAACACCGTGACGGCTGAGCCCTTGAGATCCCGCGAGGAGTGGCTGGCCTCGCTGCCCCGGATCTACGCGGCGGCGGGCTGCCTGCTGCGCGACGAGTCCGGCCGGATCCTGATCGTGAAGGCCGGGTACCGCGAGCACTGGCAGTTCCCCGGCGGGACGATCGACCTCGGGGAGGGCCCGGTCGAGTGTGCCGCGCGGGAGTTGGAGGAGGAGACCGGCATCGTCAAGGAGGCCGGCGACCTGCTGGCCATCTCCTGGACCCACCCCTCGAACGAACTCGACCACCCGGCCCAGCACTTGATGTTCGACTTCGGCACCGTCCCGGACGGCACCCCCGTGACCGTCCCGGCCGGCGAGCTGGACACCCACCGCTGGGCCCCGCTGGACGAGGCTCTGGAGCTGCTCGGCCCGGCCCGTTCGGCCCGGCTGCGGGCGGCCCTGGAGGCGGCCGCCGACGGCCGGGTCCGGATCGTCACCACCCACGTCTCCGGCTTCTAGGCCGAGCTGCCGAAGTGCCGTGCCCCGGAAGGGAGTCCACCCCGGGGCACGGTCGGTGGGCCGGTCCTCACCGAGCCCCGGGGTCGGCCTCCCGGGCGGCGATCAGGGCGGCGACGGCCTCCGAGACGAAGGTCTCCGCCTCGGTCTTGTCCACGTTCAGCCCGGCGAGCACGCCCTTCCCGTTCTCCAACTCCAGGAGGGCGAGCAGGATGTGCTCGGTGCCGACGTAGTTGTGCCCGAGCTTGAGCGCCTCCCGGAAGGTCAGCTCGACGGCCTTCTTGCCCTGGGTGGAGTACGGGATCAGCGCGGGCACCTGCTGCTCGACGGCGGTCGGCAGCGCGGCGGTGGTCGCCGTCCGGACGGCCTCCGGGGTGACGCCCTGGGCGAGGAGCGCCTTGAGCCCGATGCCCTCGGGCTCGGCGAGCAGGCCGAGCAGGATGTGCTCGGGGCCGATCTCGGGGTTGTTGGCCCGGCGGGCCTCCTCCTGCGAGGCCACCACGACCTTGCGGGCCCGGGGCGTGAAGCGGGAGAAGCCCTGGCTGGGGTCGAGGTCGGCCGGGCTGCCCGGGCCCTTGGAGACGAAGCGCTTCTGGGCGGCCTGCTTGCTGACGCCCATGCTGTGGCCGATGTCGGTCCAGGAGGCGCCGGAGCGGCGGGCCTGGTCGACGAAGTGGCCGATGAGGTGGTCGGCGAGTTCGCCGAGGTGGTCGGCGGCGATGACCGCGTCGGAGAGCTGGTCGAGCGCGTCGGTGTGGACCTTCTTGATCGCGGCGATCAGGTCGTCGAGGCGCAGCGGAGTGGTGTTGGGGACAACGGGATTCTCCATGCGTCAACCGTAGGTTGTCGATCCGAGGATCGTCAACCATCGGTTGACGCTTACCGTCGGGTAGCTTGTGCCCGCCCCCTGTCGAACTCCGCGACCCCTACGCGGCGGGCAGCAGTCGGCCCCGGACGGCGGCGACCTGGGCGGGCGTGACCCCGGCCGCGAGCAGGTATCCCGCCGGGTCCAGCCCGTCGAGCGCGGCGGCCAGGGCGGCCTCGGCGGTGGTCCCGGCCTCGGCCAGCGCGGCGTCGATCCGGCGGTACGGGTCCGGCAGGCCGAGCATCCCGTACAGCGGGCGGACGTTGGGGCCGCTCAGCAGGTAGTCCTCGGCGATCGAGGCCCGGTCGACCCCGGCCAGGGCGAGCAGCAGCAGGGCGGCCAGGCCGGTGCGGTCGCGCCCGGCGCCGCAGTGCACCACCAGGCCGCCGGGGCGGGCGTCGGCGATCGCGGTGACCAGCGCGGCGGCGGCGTGCGGGCAGTGCTCCAGGTAGGGGCGGAAGGCCAGCGGGGTGCCGTCCAGTCGGCCGTGGGCCGCCCACCAGGCGGGGCCGGCCAGTTCGTCCAGCGGGACGCGGACCAGCTCGACGCCGTCGGGCAGCGGGAGGAGCGGCTTGTACTCCTCGGCGTTGCGCAGGTCGACCACGGTGCGGACACCGTGGTCGAGGAGGGCGTCCCAGCCCTCGCGGGTCAGCCGGTCCAGGTTGTCCGCCCGGGCTATCGCGCCGCGGGTGGTCGGGCGGCCGGAGGCGGTGGGGAGTCCGCCCAGGTCACGGACGTTCAGGCAGCCGTCCCAGACGAGGGTGCGGTCCTCGGTGGTGGTCAGTGCGTCGGTCCGCATGTGGGGCTCCCCGGTCGGTCGTCTCGGGGGATCCCGTTATCCCCTCGTTATATGGACTCCCGGGAGATCCCATTGGTTCCTGATCGTTCGAACCCTCGGCACCGGCAGTTCGTACGGCGTACCGACGGTGTGCCGGCTGCGTGCCCGGCGGCGCACCGACGGGGGCTCAGGCCGCGGTCGGGGTCCCGGTCTCGGCGGCGACCAGCTTCTCGATCGGGTCGACCGCGATCCGGCCGAACAGCGAACCGGCCGCGATCGCGCCGATCAGGAACACGGTGGACAGCCAGGCCATGGTCGACACCGGCAGGGTGAAGGCGCCGACCACCCGGGCCGCGCACTCGGCCAGCAGCGCGGTGCCCCAGATGCCGGCGAACACCCGCTCGTGGCGGCGGAAGGCCCGCGAGCCCGCCGCCCGGCCCTCGACCAGCCGCTGCCAGGCGGCGGCGCGGTCCTGCTTCCCCTTCGTGAGGAAGGGCATCAGCATCGGGGTCATCACCGGCTTGCCGACCGCCGCGGAGACCAGGATCGCCAGCGCCACGGTGCCGCTCAGCCCACCGTCCTTGGCGATCATCATCCGGGCGTCGCCGGTGACGAAGGTGAGCGCCAGGCCCGCCAGGTTGACCGCCAGCATCAGCGCGGCCCACAGGTTGACCTGACGCTCGCGCAGCAGGCCGAGGACGGTCCGGCCGGCCGGGAAGACGCTGCTCCAGGCCAGCGCGGCGAACTCGCTGAGGCCGCAGACCGAGTGCAGCAGGTAGTACCCCGCCAGCGGGGCGGCCACGTCGAGGACCAGCGGACGGAGCCCCGAGGCCACCGGGTTCGGCGCCGGGGCGGCGGCCCCGTCCGCGGGGGCGGGGGCGGTGGTGGCGGGCGTGGTGGTGGCGGGAACGGTGCCGGCGGCGCTGACGGTCTGGCTGCTCATGGTGGGTTCCTCCCCGGCTGGTGGCCGCGGGCCGCTGCCCGCGTCGTGCCTCCAGCTTCGCCGTCCGACCCTCCGTCAGAGCAGTGCCGTCCGTTGCCTGATCCGCATGACAGCTGTCACGGTGCGGCCCGTGACACCCTCGTTGACCTGCGCCGTTCTAGGGGTGCGTCGGGCCGAAGGCCCACAGCTCCCGGCCGAGCGTGTCCAGGCACCGCACCGTGCGGAACCGTTCGTCCCCGGCGGACAGGAAGCCCTGCGCCGCTCCGGCCAGCACCGTCCGGGCGACCCCGTCGCCCCGGGTCCAGGCGCCGGTCAGCAGCAGCGCCCCGTCGGCCAGCTCGGCACGCTGCACCCGGGCCACCGAGGCGGTCAGCAGCGCGGCGTTGACGTCCTCCAGCTCGGCGGGGGAGAGGTACGGTCCGGCGGTGGGGGAGAGGTCCGCCGCGGCCCGGCGCCGCAGCTCCGGCAGGCCGTAGTCGCGGACGGCGGCGACGGCGTCGTCCAGCGGCAGCCGCCAGCGCGGCCCGGGCAGCACCTCCCACCAGACGTCCTCGCCGACCGGCAGCACCTCGCCGATCCGGGCCCGCCAGACCTCGACGCCGCCCCCGGCGTCCGGGCCCGGCCGCTCCCCGTCGGTCCCGCCGCCACGCGCTGCGTCGCCGCCACCGGCCCCGTCGGCGCCGCCCGCTCCGTCGGCGCCGCCGGCCCGACGGACCACGCGGAGCCCGAAGGTGAAGGCGACCCGGTCGGCGGCGGGCCGCTCGACCAGCTCGACCAGCAGCCGGTGCGTGTCGTCCGGCAGGACGAAGGCCCGCTGCCGACCGGTGAGGCCCAGGGCGCGCAGGGCGGGCGCGAGGTGTTCGCGCAGTCCCGTCGTGTGGAGCTCGTGGGCAGTCGTCATCGCGGTCTTTCCCTGCTGGTCGTGCGGTCGTCCCGGCCCCGCTCCGGCCGGGGACAGCCCGGAAGCGCCCGCCCGAACGGGTTCGGGCGGGCGTCGTAAGAACGGGCGCGGCGGGGTCGCGGGGTCACGGCGCGGGGTCACGGCGAGGGTCGGGCGCGTCGGCGGGCCCGGCGTCCGGGGCGCGGTCGGCGCCCGGATCGATTCGCCTACCGACAAGGTAGGCAGGGGCGGTGTCCCGGGGCTGCGGGCGAACGGCAGCCGTCCACGGGACCTTGGCCCCGTCCGGCCCGGTCCTTCGACCGGAGCCGACCCGTTGGCCCGGATGGCGCATCATGTGGCGGGTGCAGAGTGCAGAACAGCCCGGAGCGGGCACCGGCAGCCCCCTCGGCCGGTCCGGACCAGTACCCTCCGTCGGCCCACCACCGGGCGGGGGCCCCGCTCCCACCGACCTGACCGAGGCGGTCCGCGCCGCACAGCAGGGGGACGAAGAGGCGTTCCGGCTGCTGTTCCGGACCGTCCAGCCGGGCCTGCTGCGCTACCTGAGGGTGCTCGTCGGCGGGCGGCCCGAGGACGTCCAGGACGCCGAGGACATCGCCTCCGAGGCCTGGCTCCAGATCGCCCGCGACCTGCGCGGCTTCTCCGGCGACGGCGACGGCTTCCGCGGCTGGGCCGCCACCGTCGCCCGCAACCGGGCGATGGACCACCTGCGCGCCCGGCGCCGCCGCCCGGTCGCCGACCTGCCGTACGAGTACCTGGCCGAACTGGCCGCCGGGGACGACACCGCCCGCACCGCCCTCGCCACCGTCGGCACCGCCGACGCGCTGGCCCTGATCTCCCGGCTGCCGCGCGACCAGGCCGAGGCGGTGCTGCTGAGAGTGGTCATGGAACTGGACGCCGAGAGCGCGGCCCGGGTGCTCGGCAAGCGGGCCGGCAGCGTCCGGATGGCCGCCCACCGGGGGTTGCGCCGACTGGCCAAGCTGCTGGACCAGCCCTTCGCCTCCGGGGCCGGGATCCCGGCCGCCCGCCAGGCCGAACCGGGCGCCCGCCGGGCCGAGCCGGCTGCCCGCCGGGCCGAAGCGGCCGCCGGGGAACGGTCGCCGGCCCGGGCGCGGGAGTCCGCGGGGCGACCTGCCGTGGAACCCACGGAAAAAACTTCTCCGCAGGGTGTGACAGAACGCCGGGCCGCGACGCTGAAGGACATGAGATGAGCACCAACCGATCCCGTCGGATCGACCGTGATGCCGCCGAGCACCTGCTCGGCGGTGCCGTGGGCGGCCCGTCGGCCGGGCAGGACGCCTCGCTCACCGGACCGGACGGTCCCGGGCAGCTCGCCCGGGTGCTGGCCGCGGCCGCCGCCCCGGCGACGGCCGCCGAACTGGCCGGGGAGGAGGCCGCCCTGGCCGCGTTCCGGCAGGCGAGTCTCACGCCCGACCCCGTAGTGACACCCCTCCGGAGACGATCCATGGCAACCGCCGCGCTGGCCAGGGCCTTCAGCACGAAGGCCGCTGCCGCCGTGCTCGGCGCCACCGCGCTGTGCGGGGTCGCGGTCGCCGCCGGCACCGGCAACCTGCCGTCCGCCCTGGGCGGCGGCCCGTCCGAACCCGAGCACGCGGTCGCCGCCCCGGGCGGCCCGTCCGGCTCCCCGCACGGCACCTCCACCGGAACCGGCTCCGGCTCCGCCTCCCCGGGCGGACCCACCCGGCCGTCCATCGGCGCCCCCGTGGACCCGCACCGCACCGTCCCGTCCGACCCCGGCTCGCCCGACGGCCCCACGGCCGGCGAGCACCCCGGGCACCCCGCCCCGCCCGCCGCCCTGGTCCCGCTCTGCCAGCGCTTCGCGGACCGTACGGGCAAGGGCGAACGCCCCGGGAAGCTGGCCGGCGACCCGCTGTTCGCCCCGCTGGTCGCGGCGGCCGGCGGAGCGGACGAGGTCCAGGACTACTGCGAGGGCGCCCCCGGCCAGGAGCACGGGGACCACCAGGGCACCGGCCCGCGGCCGAGCCCCTCCGGCGCCGGGAAGGGCAACGGCGACGGCGACGGCAAGGCCAAGCCCGGCAAGGGCAACGGGAACGGGACCGGTACCGGTACTGGCACCGGGAACACCAACGGCAACACCAACGGCAACGAGGACACCAACGGCAACGGCGACGGCAAGGCCAAGCCCGGCAAGGGCAACGCGATCCCGACCCCGTCGAACCTCCCCACCCTGCCGGACACCCGTCCGGGCAGGACCGGCCCCTCCGAGGACGAGCAGTCCGCCCGGAGATGACCCCCAGAACTCCGGATGGGCGGCGAGCGACTCCCCCCGGGCTCGCCGCCCATCCGGATCGCACCACCCGCAGTACGCACAACCACCCGAAGACCCCGGGTGGCCGGTCGGCTCCCCCGTGCCCACCGTCCATCCGGTCGGCCCCGGCCGGCTCGGCAGGCGCTCACCCCGGACGCGCCGCCGGCCCGGCCGGTCCGGAACGTGGGGGCCCGCCCCCCCCCGGAAGGGCGGGGCGCCCCGCGGGGCCCCGCGGGGGGGGGGCCCCGGCCCCGGCGCCCCCCCCCCCCCCCCCCCGTCCCCGGGCCCGGGGCGCGGTAGAGGG